>NZ_QORZ01000045.1:0-5008 GCF_008368785.1 Bacillus sp. AY3-1
TCTTTTGACTTGTGTTTTTTCGTGTTTAATAAAGCATGAGCATTTTGTACACATTTAGAACTTGTATCGGTGTATTGAGAATTAAGAAATATGATATATGCGGAATGGATATAGTTTGTATACACATTCGGTCTCTGTCCAAGGGGTGTTTAATTTTTGAGCAGTGTCGTACGGTAAAGATTAAAATTGCTTGAAGAACATTTGGATTATTAATGATGATTTACTCCCGCTATGCCATATTGGAGTAGGTAGTACTTGATGTGAAATGGATAAAAAACCGATATTCTAACTTGAATATCGGTTTTTTATCTGTGACTTATATGAATTTATAGCAATACGAAAAGCGTAAATAAGATAGCTAACAAAATACGATAGTATGCGAAAGGTTTTAAGCCTATCTTTTCTAAAAGCTTTAGGAATGTTACTACTGCTAACATTGCTACTATAAAAGAGGTAATGAATCCTACCACAAACATAGGGATATCATTGACACTTAAATACTTCCAGCTTTTTAACAAGTCTAAGCCTGTAGCGCCTACCATTACAGGAAGAGCAATGAGAAAAGAGAACTCAGATGCAGTTTTATAATTTACTTTTGCTAATAGACCTCCAGAAATAGTAGAGCCAGCTCTAGAGAAGCCGGGGTATACTGCTAAGCATTGAAATAATCCAATTGTTAATGCTTGACGGTATGTTAAATCATCCAGTGAATAGGAGGTTGCCTCTTTCTTCTTTACTTCTGCAAAGAGCATAAGAATTGCCCCTGCTACAAGTCCAATTACGACAGTATAGGGCTGAAATAAGTAAGTTTTAATAACACCATGTAGTAGTAAACCAGCAACTACTGCTGGAAATACGCCAAGAAATACATGGAATGCGTTGAATTTCTTCTCTTTCCGCAGAAGAGGTTTAATATTACATAAAGAAACGAGGCGTTTATGATATAAAATTGCAATAGCTAAAATTGCCCCTAGCTGTATAACAATTTCAAACGTTTTCGCTCTTTCTCCTTCAAAATCTAATAAATGCCCGACTAATATAAGGTGACCAGTAGAAGAGATAGGTAAAAATTCGGCTAACCCCTCTACGATACCGAGTATGAAGGCAATAATGATATCGCTCATCGTTTCACTCCTATAAATTAATGAATGTCTACTCTTTTGAAATAGAATAGTGTTGCAAAAAATCCTGAAACCGCTGTTGCTGCAATGATGATATAAGAATATTCCGGTGGATATGTGGGTTGTAATTCATTATTTGCGATATCAAGAGTAGCGGTCCACGGAAATAAATCTTTATGTTTGGAGTTTACGAGCATAAGATTAGTCATTGTAATAATGACTGTTAATATAATAGGTGGTACATAGCTCTTCATTACAAGAGTTAGTAGCACAATAGGTGAAGACAATAGAAAGAGAAGTCCACCACAGATTAAAAATTTTAGAAAAGAACCTAAAAATAAAGCAGTGTTAAAACCAGGGAAGTTCCCCAATAGCCCTAATATTAAAGTAAGTGCCCAAGCGACTAAAGTTAGCATTATGATCCAAAGAAAAAGAGTGATGAACTTACTTATAATAAAGCTAATACGCGATACGGGGATAGTTAGTAAATTCTTTAGTGTGTCTTCTGCATATTCACGGGTAAACAGATAAGCAATTACTACTCCATATAAGGGGAATCCTATCACTAAAGTAGTATATAAGTTAACATCAGTAAATAATTGATGGAACCAAATAGTCGGAGTGGGCTGTTTGGTTTTTATATGTATATAAGAAGCTACTACGACTAAGAAAGGTGCGACACCAGCCCCAATAATGCTAATTAAAAACATATTAGAGCGTTTTAGTTTTAGTAGTTCTGTATAGAGTAGATTAACCAATTGTTCCACCTCCAACTAATTTAGTGAAATAATCTTCTAATCTATCTTCACTTATCATCATTTTTAATACTTCTACACCATTTAGAACGAATGTTCTGTTGATGTATCCTTGTTGTCCAAAATGAGAATAAATACGAATATTCCCTTCATCATGTACTTCATAATCAAAGATTTGAAGCTGATTTTCTAATAGCATTGCGGCTTTGTTTTCATTATTCACTTGAAATTCTATGTACTTACGGTTTGCTTTACGTAGCGTATTAAGAGAAACTTCTTCTAGTAACCTTCCTTCATGAATAATTCCCATACGATCAACTAATTGTTCTACCTCAGCTAATATGTGACTGGAAATAAGTATCGTTATATTTCTTTCCTGAGCTAAAGATTTAATAAGTTTTCGCATTTCTTTAATACCAATGGGATCGAGCCCGTTAGTTGGTTCATCTAGTATGAGTAATTCGGGATAATGGAGAAGGGCACGTGCAATACCTAGGCGCTGCTTCATTCCTAAAGAATACTTTCCAACTAATTTTTTTGTTTCATGCTGCAATCCTACGATTTCTAATGCTTCTTCAATAGCATTCTTTTTGTGAATCCCAATTATCTTTGTATTAATTAATAAGTTTTCTTTTGCAGTTAAGTTTTCATAAAACCCTGGAACCTCAACGATAGAACCAATTCTTCTTAAAATATCTTTTTGATTTTGAAATAAGTCCTCTCCGAATATTTCAATATTTCCACTTGTAGGTTTTATAAGACTGAGTAGCATACGAATGGTTGTTGTTTTGCCCGCACCGTTTCGTCCTATGAATCCATAAATCTCGCCTTGTTGAACATTAATATTTAGATTATCTACTGATTTTTGTGTGCCATACACTTTAGTAAGGTTAGTCGTTTTTATAATTGTATTTATAGGAAACACCTACTTTCTATAAGTTCTTAATTACATGATAAGAAGGAAGGCTTAACTGCATATTAATCATTTCTTAACTATTTCTTAAAAGAAATGTATTTTGGAATTGAAAAGCCAAAAGTAGTTCGTTTCCATGGAGTACTTTCAACCCATATATGCCCACCATTTCTCTCAACGAGTGCTTTAGAAATTGAAAGCCCGAGACCGCTACCACCAGAAGAGGAGTTTCTCGATTGTTCGCTTCGGTACATTCGTTCAAATACGTTTTGTAAATCATGTTTTGGAATACCAGGGCCTTTATCCCAAATAAGAAGTTCATAGTCTGTATCAGTTTCTAGTAGTTCGATCCCTAATGTTTTCCCGTCTTTTCCGTAATAAATGGCATTTTTTATCAAATTACTCATAATTCGCATAAGGCTAAGGTGGTCTGCAATAATAGGACAAGTAGATTCTGGTATGAGAACCTGTAGTTCGAGATTATGTTTTGAGAGTTCAGGTAAAAATTCAATCAAAACTTCTCTAGTAACTTCAGAAAAGTCGAGTTCCTCTTCTTTTAGTGGAAATTCATTGGCGTCTAGCTTTGCCATATTGAATATTTCATTAACTAGATGTTTTAAGTTATTTGATTTCATATAAAGTATTTTAAGATATTCTTTCTTTTCTATTTCAGAAACAGCAACCCCATCTTTTAAAGCGTCGATATATCCAATAATAGAGGTGAGTGGTGTTCGGATATCGTGCGAGATACTAGACAAAAGTTGTTTTCTAGATTCCTCGGATCTTTTTGCTTTGATCCGAACCTTTTCTAATTCAGCTATCAGTTCGTTTATTGAAAAAACGATACTATGTAATGAGGGGTCATTGCTTGTGAATAATCTCGTTTGTAAATTTCCTTTTAGTACACGACCTAATTTTGTGTCCACTGATTTGCGATGTTGAATGAATTGTATTCTTGAAAAGAAGAGATACATTGTAATTAAAATAAGGGTAATAAATAAAGACATCTTTCCTTTTGGGCCCATTTGTATATTTAAAAGCCCGCAAATGATAAGTTGTAATGAAATAAGGAATAGGGTTTTATCAGTCTTCAAGTTTTTCACCTACAAACTTATAACCAATTCCCCATACAGTTTGAATGAATTTTGGATTAGAAGGATTGATTTCTATTTTCTTTCTAAGTTTTCGAATATGTACCATAACGGTATTATCGTCTTCTATATAATTATCGTCCCATACATTTCGAAAGAGCTGTGTTTTTGTAAATACTTGTCCTGGGTTTGAAGTAAAGAATTTCAACAGTTCCAGTTCTTTTCCGGTTAAGCTGATTTCTTCTTTATTTGTATGAACTGTGTATGTATTTAAATCGATAGTTAGTCCTTTGAAAGCTAAAATTGTTTTCTCTTGTGCAGTAGTGTTACTTCCAAGAACTAAAAAACGCCGCATAAGAGCCTTTACTCGTGCAACTACTTCGTGAATACTGAAAGGTTTCGTAATGTAATCATCAGCGCCAATGCTTAAACCTAAAATTTTATCAATTTCGTGATCTTTAGCGGTTAGCATTAATATAGGTACGTTAGTTTTATCTCTAAGTTTTCTACATACTTCGATACCATCTACTTTCGGCATCATAAGATCTAATATAACGAGGTTATAGTTGTTTTGATTAAATAATTGCAAGGCTTCTTCACCATTAACCGCAGTATCTACCATATATAATTCTCGTTCTAAATATATTTTTAATAAATTTCGGATTTCTTTATCATCGTCTGCTATAAGGATACGTATATCTTTCATATTTTCACCTGCTTCTAATAGAGTTTTATTGCTAGTACAACAACTCTCTAATTATATACTAGTATTTGTTAAAATAAGGTTGCTAGTTTTGTTGGAGGGACATGTCTACAAGAATTAAGTCTAGAGTTCAAATGAAATCGAATATGTTTTGGAAGAATAAATTAAAGAGAAGCAGAAGGTGGTTTCTAGTAATGACTCTTTGTAGAGGCATATCTAGCTAAAAGAGCATAAAAATATTAAATTGAATATCTTTATAAAAAGGTGTTGACGATTTCACCTTAGAGGTGTAGTATAGAACAAGTCGCCGATGCAATAACGCAGAACGCGGCAAACAAAATGAAAAACTTAGTTGACATTAACTAACGAAGATGTTAACATAAGGAAGTCGCAAATGAGCGAACGAGCAGTTCTTTGAAAACTGA
>NZ_QORZ01000046.1:0-1017 GCF_008368785.1 Bacillus sp. AY3-1
AAAGATAGTTGGAAAACATTACGAACAGATGCTGTTATATTAAAAGAAGGAATAAAGGAATTAAAAGTGGAAACTGTTACTCCACAAAAATAGGGAAATATTTATTCTGTTGCAAAGTGACCCATAACATAGAGAGTCTATGATTACACTGATAAACAGTAAAGCGGTAATTAATAAATCCTTATATATTAAAAAGGCGGAGTCTCATTAAAGACTTCGCCTTTCACTTATATATAAGTTGTATTCAAATAAAAAGATAGCCATGTAGTTTACTTGTTTTTAAAAATTTGTAACAGAATCGATCAATAGGATACAGGTTATATAGATTTGCTTAATAATATCGAATCTATGCAACAAAATCGTCTTTTAATAAGAATAGGACTTGAAATCATACTCTATACAGGAGGAATAAGAAAAGATGAAAAAAAAATCTTATAAAATACTGGCTGTATCAGCATTTTTAATTATGACAACTACCTATGCAGTCACACCAGTAGCAACCTTTGCAATTGAAACTGAACAAACGAACACTGGAGATATGTCTCTTTCAGCAAATGAAGAAAAGATGAAAAAAACTGTACAAGATGCTGGGTTATTTGCAAAAGCTATGAATGAATATTCTTATTTGCTAATTAATAATCCGGATGTGAGTTTTGAAGGGATTTCTATTAATGGATATGCAGATTTACCTAGTAAAATTATACAGGATCAAAAGAATGCAAGAGTACATGCTGTTACATGGAATACAAAAGTAAAAAAACAGCTTTTCCAGGATCATTGGAATGCAAGAGTACATGCTGTTACATGGAATACAAAAGTAAAAAAACAGCTTTTAGATACATTGACCGGCATTATTGAATACGATACAAAGTTTGAAAATTATTATGAAACATTAGTAGAGGCGATCAATAATGGAAATGGGGATACTTTAAAAAAGGGGATTACAGATTTAAGGGTGGGGATTCAACGAAACCAAGAGTCTGCAAAAGCATTAATAGAAGAATTAACTAAATTTAA
>NZ_QORZ01000047.1:0-1633 GCF_008368785.1 Bacillus sp. AY3-1
ATATCAAATATGTTCCTGCCCTTTTCTTAAGTTTAACATGTATAACCTAAATATAAATGTATTGAGGTCTTCTTTATTTATTATTTTTTAAACCGCAAATGAACAAACTTCAACATCTTTATTACGTTTACAACTCGCATCATAATACGTGTACTACCATCCCAATCTTTATTTGTAGGTATACCTTTAAAGAAAGGGGAGCAGCTTAATATTTTTATGTTTGAAGACCATTTTTCTATTGATTTTGGATTGTTTACATAAAAATACATCATCGCGCCGTTATTGCCAGATTTTTTTACAGTTGCATTCGAAAGGTTCAGTGCGAATTTTGATTCAGCATCAAAATATAGCTCTCCTCCAGGAAAACGTTTTGACATAGCAACTATGATCTCTTTTAAATCTTCTTCTTTAAAGTAATAAAATACACCTGCTGATATAAAAAGAATACCGTCGTTTGGATCATATCTTATATCGTCAAACCAAGAAGTATCAAAAAATGATTTAGCGATGCTAATATTCCTTGGTGTATCTTCAATTAAAGTCTTGCGAAAAGAGATTGCATCGGGTAAATCAAGGTTATACCAATGTATTGTACCGTTATCAATTCTTGAAAAAGTAGTATCTAGTCCTGAACCGATATTTACTATAGTGGCGTTCGGGTGTTTTCCTATAAATTGTTTTATCGTATCATCAATTTTTCGTGCACGAGTAATGTATGTGATACATCCGTATTCGCCAAATGTATTTGCTATTGTTGAGAAGTCAAAATCGCATTCTTTAATTATTCGAATAGCCTCTGTATCATCTAAAATATCCTTATTTTTCTCACTGCCATATGCTCGTCCCCATAGGGGAATAAGCATCGTACCTTGTACTGATTGTAAATCTAACTCTTTAACCATGAAACATCCTCCGTTGCATAATAAAACAATATATTTAGTCGTTATTTAACATTTTTGAGAGCATTGTATTTGTTTTATATAGTCCGTAAGTTAAATCCCGCCTATCTTCTTCGGATAATTGTTCGAGGTTTACTGTGAAATTTTTATAAATTTGTTTCCATCTCTCATAATGTAACTTTTCAGCTTTTTCTGTCAGAGAAATTAATACAGCTCTTTTATCTACCGTATCTTGCTTTTTTACAATATATCCGTTTTGTTCTAAGTTACGTACAGTTACACTTAATTGTTGCTTAGGAATGTTTAAATAACTAGCAATCATCTTTGAATTTACAGGTACTTTTTGCTGGGCGATATACTCCACTACGTGTTGTTCTAAATGTGTAAATTCAGAGGATTTTTCTGATAGTAATTTGAAAGTACCTGACATATTTAATAATAAATTCATGTATTCGTTTAATAATTCTTTATGGGACATTATTTTCGCTTCCTTTTTGGTTTTAGTCATTATTTTATTACTAATTTAGCTATAAATCAAATATTTAAACTTATTATAGTAAATTAACATTTACTAATTTGTTATTTTGAGATTATGTGAACTAAAGAAGAGGAGGATGAGAAGTGATTTTAGAAAAGACGAATATGGCCAAAAATAAAATATTACTAAATATATATAAGTAATGAATGCAATGTCTTTTTCAGTTATTATGTTGTAAATAATTTTATGATAAAAT
>NZ_QORZ01000048.1:0-3016 GCF_008368785.1 Bacillus sp. AY3-1
AGTCATATAAGTAATCAAATGTTAAGATTACTATCTGTATTACAAAATTTGTTTTCTGAATTTTCATTGGATAATAGAAAAAATAAATTTTGTGTTATTGGTGAAAAAGAAGCGAGGATAGTATATGAAGAAAAGAATTTTAATCGTAGAAGATGAAGAAAATATTCGAGAAGTATGCAAACGGTATTTAGAAAGAGAAGAATATGAAGTTTATACCGCTGTAAATGGTAAAGAAGGTTGGGATTTATTTCTTACACATCAACCAGATTTAATTATATTAGAATGCCAAAAAAAGATGGATGGGAATTATGCGAGGAAATTCGTCAACAGTCAAATGTTCCTATTAGAAGGTTGGGATTTATTTCTTACACATCAACCAGATTTAATTATATTAGATTTGATGATGCCAAAAAAAGATGGATGGGAATTATGCGAGGAAATTCGTCAACAGTCAAATGTTCCTATTATTATGTTAACTGCTAAGGGAGAGGAAAGGGATCGAATTTTAGGCTTAACAATGGGGGCTGATGATTATTTAACAAAGCCATTTTCCCCCCGTGAATTAGTATTAAGGGTTCAAATTATACTAAGAAGAGGAAGCCATGTACCAATACAAGCGAAAGAGTCTCTATTGGAAGTGATAGAGTTTCCAGATTTAAAAATATATCCAAAGACAAGATATGTACTTGTTTGTGATAAGGAAGTGGAGTTAACGGTGAAAGAGTTTGAGGTACTTTATCTCATGGCAAAGCATCCAAAACAAGTATTTTCTCGCTCGCAGCTTCTTGAATTAATTTGGGATTTTGGACATGAAGGGGCATCAAACACAGTTACCGTGTTAGTGAGTCGTTTACGTGAAAAGCTCAAAAGCAAAGGATATCAAACAGAGTTATCGTGTTAGTGAGTCGTTTACGTGAAAAGCTCGAAAAGCATACGATAAAGAATCGTTGGATTCATACGGTTTGGGGTATAGGATATCGCTTTGAGCCAAATGGAGGAAATGAAATATGAGATTACGTATTCAATTGTTACTCATGAATCTATTAAGTACCAGTATTATGGTAATTGCTATATGGTATAGTGAGACCAAAATGTTACTTGAACCGGAACAAACGCGGTTATTAACAGTAATTGCATTTGTGGCATTCATTATTTCAACGTTTATTTATTGGTTAATGACACGTCCTATCATGAGATCTATACAAAATTTAATAAAATTGACGAAACAATTTAGTGATAGACACTTTGAAACGATGTATATAATTGGGCAAGAACCACGTGAGTTTAAAGAATTGGCAACAGCTTTTCAACAGATGGCAAAAAAATTAGAAGAAGGGTTTACTAAGTTAGAGGAACAAGAAAACTCTCGTAAGGAGCTAATTACCAATATCTCACACGACTTACGAACACCTATGGCTAGTATGCAAATGATGATAGAAGCATTACAAGATAACCTGATTGAAGATCCTGAAATGAAAAAGCGATACTTAGCAACGGTTTTAAAAGAAATAGAAAGATTAAATGGATTAATTAACGACTTATTTGATCTTTCAAAGTTAGAGTTTGAGCAAGTAGATTTTCACCCAAGTTTCACACATTTAGATAAAGTTCTATTAGATGTATTAGAGTCACATTCTGTCTTATTAGGAGACAAACAAATCCATGTGCAATTGGATGTCCCTGATACATTACCTCGGCTTTTGATTATGCCTTGTAAAATTGAAAGGGTCATAGGTAATTTATTACATAATGCAATTCGATATTCTCCTATCTCTGGAACAATTGAATTGACTGTAGTGAAAAATAAACCAACTCAACAGGTCCAATTCACTATGCGGGATGAAGGAATGGGAATTTCTCCAAATGATCAATTACGTGTATTTGAACGTTTTTTTAGAACAGATCGATCAAGAAGTTCACAATCTGGAGGTTCCGGACTTGGATTAGCTATTGCAAAATCATTGATTGAAATGCACAAAGGGGAAATTGGCGTAAGGAATCGCGCAGATGGTAAGCAGGGAAGTGAATTTTGGTTCACTCTTCCCATCACATCAGTAAAAAAATAAGATGCTGAAAGACTTTTGTAACATTTACGTTAGAAAAATGAAAGACCTTCTTGTTAACATACTACTACACAGTATGTTACAGGAGGTTTTTTACTTTATGAAAAGAAAATATGTATGGCTTATAGGTGGTTTAATAATTGTATTGGGGATTTTATGGTCATTGTTCCGACCAGAGAAATTATTTATTGATAAGCGCGTAAATGAATCATTGCCACAAGCAGAGATACAATCAACTGAAGTAAGGCAACAAAGTGATCGAGTAATAAGGGAAGGACAGTTTCAAAACGGTGTCCATGAAACAACTGGAACGGCAAAAATTCACCAATTAGCGGATGGAAAACGTGTTTTACGACTTTCTAATTTTGCAACATCAAATGGGCCAGATGTACGAGTTGTATTAGTTCCTACAAATCGTTTGAAAAATAATGAAGACGTAAAAAACTATCAGTATATTGAATTAGGAAAATTAAAGGGAAATAAAGGAGACCAAAACTACGAAATTCCTGAAGGGATAGATGTAAGTGAATATGGTTCGGTTTCTGTTTGGTGTAAAAGATTTAATGAAAACTTTGGTGCGGTTTATTTTAATAATTAAATATGAACTTGAAATTTCCTCTTACAGGCGAAATTCATATGGGTTATGGTAAAAGCTACAGCGAACTTAGTTGCTAAGAAGGGCACTCATAAGAGTGTCTTTTTCATATTTCTCAATTTTTGTATATTTTAGTGCAATTGGACGTTTACGAAGAGATTTTATTCGTGCATAAATAATTTTAAGAGTATGCCAGGAAATCTTTGATTTATCAAGAAAAATTAAATTTAAACTGTATTATATACAGAAGCCACTTGAGGGGTGTTAAGATGCCAAATTTCTCATTTTGGGGTAGTTGCTTTTCATAGCTAGATGACTATGTATCGGTACCCCATAAGAAAAAGGCAGGAACATATCA
>NZ_QORZ01000049.1:0-9666 GCF_008368785.1 Bacillus sp. AY3-1
ATTTGATTACTTATATGACTAGATAAGTATTTAAAATAGTAGTTTCTAAATCATATATAAATTAAAAGGAATGAGTCCGATTCAACATCGAACTCATTCCTTAATAGTAACCTAAATTTTTGCATCTAACTTTTCAGATACAATTCATTTCCGGTTCTCTTTTCAAACTTAGCAACAGAACTGTTACCTATTACTGAACTCTTGATAGATTCCATGCTATAGTATCAGTCCCATTCTCTCCATTACCATATTTCATATAATCGATTAAATATCCTACCTTTAACTTATTACCATTAGATAGTATGTTCCATTGCTTATGGTGTCCAGTGAAATTCTTTGGATATGCATGATTAAATTTAAAAGTACTTGCGTTCTGT
Source organism: Bacillus sp. AY3-1 (assembly GCF_008368785.1). Taxonomy (NCBI): domain Bacteria; kingdom Bacillati; phylum Bacillota; class Bacilli; order Caryophanales; family Bacillaceae; genus Bacillus; species Bacillus sp. AY3-1. The sequence goes on from NZ_QORZ01000049.1 coordinate 378, forward strand.
TTTTGATCTAAATGGATATAACTATCTTGAAGTTTTAAATATGCATAATCTGAATAAATAGGATTTTGAAATTTAATTAATACCTCTTCATCCTTTTTAATTGGTTTTCCAGGTTTAGGTTGACCTACTCTTTCAATAATTACATTCACTTTTTCATCGCTAGATTTTTCAGCCCAAAGATACTCCCATTTATTCCCTGCATGATGACTTCCCAAATAAGCTGTATTTCCATATGAAGCCACGGTATAAGGAACTCCTTCTGTAACAAATTCACCTGAATTATCTACTACATAATCTTCAAATTCTTTATTAGCTTTAATTTCAGTATCAATCTTTTGTGTAGGCGTTAGATTGTGTGCGTCATTGATTTCAAATGTAACTTTTCTGTGCGCAGCAATTTCAGATTTTATAGGGTGTATATTTTCTCTAGACTCATATGTAAATCCATTTTCACGTTTAACCAGTGTTACTGTTTGTGACGGAGCATTCCATTTCTTACTATAAGTAGTAGGAATATCTTTACTCACTCCAAATAAACCAGGTAAAATTGTTGCCCTAATCTTTTGCGTCACAGAATCATAACTACCTTCTACTAATGTTGGGTGCTGTAGTTTTGCAAAAGCTCCGTGTACAGAGTCTTTATGTAAATAACCGCGATCTCCCTGTCCCGCTTTTAAATCGTTCAATGCATCAGTTCCATTATTAGCTGAAACCACTGATACGTTATTAGTACTTTTAGCCTTGTTTACAATATGATTTACTTTTTTCGTATCTATATTTACCTGTTGAAAAACTTCGTTATAGGATAAAACTGGCTTATCAGCAAGAGATTTGTCTTTAGGAGTATATACCCTAAACTTTGGTATATTTCCTATATCTGTTTCTAATTGTTCAGTAGCTGCATTTACTCTAGACTCATATCTCCCTGAATCCCCCAAATGCATAATTTCTTCACCTTTTTCAATAGATAAATCCATTGTACTTGTAGGTAAAACTTCAATCGAAAGAAGTTCCCCTTGTTCAACAGCTTTCAATTCATCCAAAGATAAGACAATATTCGCATCTGCTTGTCCTTCTAAACTGTCAATTACTACTTCTGTTTTATTCCGTCCACCTTTTTCTGTACTTAAATAGTTTGCTTTATAACGATCTTGTGTTGCCTTTACAGTATTAATAATTTTGTTTCCTAAACGAATATTAAAATGAGGCGAAACATTTTCAGCGGATGCTGTTCCTACATTCTTATATTCCAAATGTACACGTAATTTTGCTGCGTTCGCTGTATCCACAGTTGTTGCAGTAGACCAATCAAAATTATTTGTATAACTCTCCGTTTCCGTAGTTGTTTTTGAATATCCGTATCCCACATTTGCTGAAACACTTCCGGAAGGAACAGGACCGGCTGCTGAGCCTTCTACACCACCTGAACCACTTAAACCTACATTAAATGAATGTTGTGTAGATACACTTTTTTCCCATCCTCTACTAACTGATCCACCATTATTATCCGTAATGGTTGCAATAGGAATTACTTCAATTCGTTTGACACCAATTTGCAAATTCGGCATGTTGGCAACTATCGGATTGAAATTAGTATCAGAATCGTTGTTATAATTCTCAACCTCATACATATCAGTAAAAGGATCACCATCCGTATTTGCATTCATAGGATTCGATATAAATTTTGGTTTCCCTTTATCCTTCTCGGGATCCCATGCTTTCGCTTCATTTTTTCCAGTTTGTGAATTGAATTCAATTTTATATCCATTCATCTCTAAGCCGTTAGAAATACCATCTTTATCCCAATCGTTGTTTGCCATTTCAATGTTTTGTGTAATGAGTGAACCTATTTCCCCATCAGATCCGAGCGTGAAATTCTTATCTTCTTTTTTCACATTCGCATTCTCTTTTCATATCTTCTTTTTTTACATTTGCATTCTCTTTGAATATTTCAACTGTACCTCCTGGATTCAGTTGTTTTACATCTGCTAAAGCAGGAGATGCTAAAGTCAGTGCCATCGATACACTACCTAATACACTAATTACTGGCTTCAATTGTTTCATTGTTATTTTTCCTCCTTGGTTTCTAGGTCAATTAGAACACCTACTAGTAAGATTAATTTCATCATATATAACAAATCTTTCTTTTCTCTCTCATAACTGTTAAAAAAGTCTCTCGTAAATGTTACAAAACACTTACAGAGTTTTTAAAATCTATATATGAAACATTAAAAAGCCGTAATATGAAGAATCGATTACAATATATACAAAAAAGCAGCTAGCCAAAGCTAACTGCTTACTAATTTATAAAATTTCAGTAAAAGAATGTATTAATTTTGAAGTGTGCAAATTGGAAGAGTGACTTCAACTATAGTTCCCTTATTCACTTCACTCTCAATAAATACCTTCCCCTGGTGTGTTTCAATAATTTTATAACATACCATTAATCCTAAGCCGATTCCCTCTTCCTTAATACTGTAAAAAGGTTCTCCTAAATATGGTATACGTTCTTTTGGAATCCCACATCCTTGATCGATAAAGCGAATCCTTATTTGATTATTATCAAGTTTATCAAATTGAATCAAAATTTCTCCTCCTGTTGGCATGGATTCAATTGCATTTTTTATAATATTAACAAATACTTGTTTTAATTGATTTCCTTCACATGGAATCAATGGAATACCAGGTGTAAAATCAATTCTAATTTTTATATTATTCATCATTGCTTGAGGTTGCAGTAGCATTAAAACTTGATCCATTAGCACACTAATATCATTAGGTTGTATCTTTAACGTTTGGCTACCTCCATAAACTCAGCAGTAGGTTGCTGTATCATTAAAACTTGATCCATTAGCACACTAATATCATTAGGTTGTATCTTTAACACCTGTGGTTTGGCTACCGCCATAAATTCATTAGTAATACTTTCTATACGCTCAATCTCTGATGATACTATATTTATATACCCCTGATTATTCTCAGTTTCCGTTGATTTTAGTAATTGCATAAACCCTTTCATTGCAGTTAATGGATTATTAATTTCATGAGCCATTGCAGTCGCTAATTGTCCTACGACAGCAAGTTTTTCAGATTTCCGTAGTAATTCTTCTGTTTTTAGCCGTTCAGTGATATCACGAGAAATACTCAGGAAAACCTTTTTACCATTTAAGTTAAAAACACGGACACTAAACTCGGTTGTTATTATTTTTCCTGTTGGAAAAGCATATTCATCTTGCAAAGTGAAGGAAGTTTGTCCCTCTCTAATTTTTTCTAACAACCTTACAATCATTTTAGAATCTTGTGGTACTACATTTGGAAATGGTAACGAGAGCAGCTCATCTCTACTATATCCAAATCTTTTACAACCAACAGGGTTTACCTCAATGAATCGACTGGGGACATAATTTTCATTCAGCTCTACTACATATACTGCATCAGTTGCTTGTTCGATTAGTGCACGGTACTTCATTTCACTATCTTTTAATTGTTGATGTAATCGATGTCGCTCTCTTTCTGCTTGTTTTCTTTCAGAGATGTCTCTACATATTGCAGATAAAGCTATCACATTTCCTCTTACGTCTAATATAGGAGAAACTGTCAGACTGACATCAAGAAGACTTCCATCGTTACGTCGTCTAACAGTTTCTAATCTAGTAACTACGGATTCTACTGTTAGAATTTTCTGAATATTTTTGAGTGATTCTTCCATTAAGAAATCTGGTACACAGGGTAATCTCTTACCTATGATTTCTTCTAATGACCATCCAAATATCTTTTCATAAGCTTTATTTGCTTGTAAAATATGCCCTTCTCGATCAGAAATGGTAATAGCATCTACATTATGCTTTATAAATGATTCTAGTAATTCTTTGGTAGCTCTTAATTCTGATTCTACCTTTTTTCTTTCGGTTATATCGACTGTAGAACCAACAACTTCAATAACTTGTCCATTTCGTTTAATCGGCCTAAGTGCAATAAGAATAATTGTTTTATCATCTGGCAATAAGAATAATTGTTTTATCATCTGGCCAGGGTAATTCGAATATAATTTCTTTCCCTTCCCATGCCTGAAGATAATACTTCATCAATTGTGAAACTAAATGTGGTGGAACAATAGAGGCATCAATAGTCCGTAAGCTTTTCCCTACCACCTGTTCAGAGTAAAATCCTTTTTGATAATAAAACTGTCCATCACATAAAGTGTGTATAAAGTGCTTACCCACTTTTTTAAATTTAAAAATCCCTCCTTGAAGCTCATGTACGGTATCTGTAAGTTCTTGCTTTGATTTTTTTAATTCCCGATTCATTTTAGATAAGTCCTGTGTTAAATAATATAATCTCTGGTAGGCTTCCATAAGAAATAGCCCAATTAAAAGTCCTAACGCTATATATAATAAACCTCCAGAGTAAAGTAACGTAGTATTAAAGAATACACCAACTAACCACTTTATTCCGACAAAAACAGAAAAATATAAAGATGCACTTTTAAAAGGCTGAAGGTTTTTAGAATATGTTTTAATAGTAGAAAATAGAACACTCATACTTAAATATGCAATCACAGGTGGCTCCCAATACCCACCAATGAAAAAGATACGCATTATAATTATGCTAATTAGTGTAATCCAGCCAGCAATGCGACCAAAGTAAATAAAAGATAGAATAAGAGGAACAACTCGAAGATCGTAGGAAAATCCCATGTATGGAAAAGAAAAGAGCATCAAAGTAACTGCAATAATCCCTCCATAGAATTTTTCGAAATATCGCCTGGAATGAATCAAAAACACTTGAATAAATATCGCTGCGCTAACTAATAAAGAAAAAATAGAAAGATTGATGAAATAGTCTTTAATAATCATGTAATGTCCCTCCTTGTATTAAAGATATATTCGACAAAAAAACAGAAAATCCTACAATTATTACAAACAGTTCAGGTGCAAAAAATATAATTCCCTACATGACAGTACATGTAAATAGTATCATATTGATTCAAATCGAAAACCAGGAAATCTTCCATCAGAACCTTCAAATCCCCCAAAAATAAGGTGTTTTTTTAAATGTTATGTACAAAAAACGTAGGAATATTTTATTCCTACGTTTTTTATAAATTAATCAATTCCTTCACTATTACAATTCTTCTAATTCCTCAATTTCGGCTTTTCGCTTTAAAAATATTGCAATATCCTTATTCTCCCTGTCTATTAAACCAAGAGCATGTCTATCATTTAAAGCTAATTCTTTATAACCCCATATATATTCTATTGTTGTCGCTTTACTATGTTTATGATCCGCAAAATACCATTCTAAAGGTTGTAAAGGGTTCGATACTTCAAACAATTCTGCTGGCTACCATGAAGGCAAGTTTTCATTTTCACCCAGTCGCCTTCTTTGGGCCAACGAGGATCTGTCATTGGTATTCTCGTTAGAACTATACTTTATGGATTTGAATTAACTTTTTATTACTTGTTGCTCTTTTAATGTATTTGCAGTGCTTCCACCTGCAGAGCCTCTTCCTAATATTTCAACTTCATATTTTGTATCCTTTGTAGCCTCTTCTAGTCCTTTTCTTTCTTTTCAAGTTCGCCTATATTTCATGTCAAATTACAGGAGTGAGTCAGGCCACTCTAAATCGTAGATTAGAAAAACATGAATAATATTCTTTTTTGAATTGTAATTAAACCTCAGAGTGGCACCTCATACTCAGAACTATTTCCTTACCCAATAGAAGTTAATAAAAAATAGTTAATTATTGCTTCACCGCTTTGGCTACAAGTGCTGCGTATGCTTCTGCACCTACTTTGGTTAAATGCACACCGTCAGGTGCAAAGTAGTCTTTCTTTCCAGTACTTGCTGCATACCAATCAACTAGAGTTACATTCGGATATTCAGATGCCGTTACTTTCAGTCTCTCATTCACGATTGATTCCCACGGACGTGGTACTCTCGTATTAATAAATATGATTTTACGTTCGTTTCCAATTACTTTTATTAATGAAACAAGTTGCTCAGTAGTAAAGGCTCCATTTGTACCTAATCCAATAATGACATAGTTTCCTAAATTCCCTTCATATTTTAACTGTTCAACTACCGGAATCGCTTTTGACAGCTGGCGACCAATTTGCGCATCAATCCTAATATCAGAAAAAGTATTTTTTAAATACGGAGTAATATCAATCATAACGGAATCGCCTATCGCAGTAACTGTGAGTGAACTTTTAGGTTGCGCAGAATTTACTTCTCTTGATTCCCCTTGTTTTTGAGGCGTCTCTTGATTTGGATTTTCCCAAACTGCAACTGGATGTGGCGCCGGTTGTGTTTGTGCTACTTCCACCTTATCTTGTTGAGAATTCTCCTTAGCCTTACTAGCTTTTGATAATCCTACGACTGCTATCGACGAAACGAATAATGTACAAATTAAAGCTAACTTAACACCTAAAGTGACATTTTGAATTCTTAAATTCTTAAACTGAATGTTCCGGAGCGTTCCTTCTCGGATTGGTTTTTCAATAAACTTCCATGAAATTTGCGCAATCAATATAATCAAAAGAAATTGAAGGATTGCTCTTATTAGTGAAAAATCCCCAGCATTTACCTTTGGAGTCGTCAATGTAAGAATTGGATAATGCCAGAGGTATATGCCATACGATCTTATCCCTATCCAACGTAAAGGTCTAAATCGTAAAAATTGAGCAATACGACTAGCTGGATGAGCTAGATTTGCCACTAACAATGCTGTTGCAATTGATAAGAGAACCATTCCTCCCTTGTATAGAAATGGATCATATTGATTGGTTTTCCAAAACATAACCAAAATAATAATAAGGGCAATGCCCCCCACTACATCAAGAATGAAACGCGCCTTTGGGATAATTTTATTTGCAAGCCTATTGCTTGGCCAAACTAAGGCAAGTACCGCTCCGATAAGTAAGGAAAAGGCCCTCGTATCTGTACCATAATATATTCTGCTCGGATCAGCTCCAGGTTCATACAAAATTGCCATCGCTAAAGCTGAAGCAACGGCTGCCAGACAAATTAATAAAATCATACGGGATTGTTTTTTTATGTAGTAAAGCCCTAAACTAATGATAAACGGCCAAACAACGTAGAATTGTTCCTCAACTGCTAACGACCAAAAATGATTCAATGGAGAAAGCTGGTTAAAATTATCAAAGTACGATAATTTATGATAAATATACCACCAGTTACTAACATAAAATAATGCCGCTAATGAATCTCCGCGCATTTTTTCAAGTAAAGAGCTATGAAAAACCGTAATCCATGCCAACGTTATAACGAGCATAACAAGCATTCCTGGAAGCAATCTCCTTGCCCTACTAAGCCAGAATTTTTTTAAATCAATTCTCTTATTTCTCTTCCACTCTATGGCTAGAATATCTGTAATTAAATAACCTGAAAGTACAAAAAATACAGTAACTCCTAAAAATCCTCCAGGCATCCAATTAAAATTAATATGATACAAAATAACACCTAGTATAGCTAGGCCCCTTAGACTGTCCAATCCAACCATATAACGACTATTTTTTTTAAAAGGTTTAGTCATCCTACATTCACCTCTTTTTCTTGGAAATTAGGTTAATAATAACGGCACAAAATGCTATTAATCCCCTAAAATCGTATAAGCTAAACTATTACAAACATCTTTTTGTAAGGCTCTTTTTTATCTTTACATGCACAGTAATTAATACTTTAACACGTTATCTGGCTCTGTTGTGAAAATTTTTAAGCTAGATGTTCTTGTTGCTCTTCCGAAAAAGAGGAATATGATATATAACGTATATTTGAACATTTCCCTGCAAAATAACGTTATAAAGAAGGGCTACTGGTTATGAGCAGCCCCTCATTTACCTTACTTCACATATACATATGTTTCTTTTGAAATCACATTTTATGTCTTGCCCCTACTGTCGTGTATTTTATATTGCAGCGAACCTTGCATCAGAACAATATGTGTTCTGGTGCAAGGTTTTTTTAACTAGAATAAATTCTGGGAAAGCAAATAAGGAACATGGCAGATGTGATATTTTAAAGAAAAATAGTTTAAGAAAAATAATAGTAGCCATTTGCTACTATTATTTTTTTCTTTAAGTTATCGTAATATGCCTGAAATTCTAAAGGGACGTGGTATGTCAATTCATCTAACAACCATTATGTGCTGATTTCGTGAATACGGAAATTTCATTCGTGATTTTTGAAAAATAAAACAAAAAAGAAAAACTATCTTTGAAAATGGATGAAACCTACATAAATGTCAACTAATCTATGTACGAATTCCTTTGCTTTAGCTAGGTGTTCTAGGAAATAAGGAGCCATATGCCGGTCAATTTTTCAATTAATTTGGTGTCTAGTTTAGTGTACCATCTCCAATTAATGCATTTTTTCGGGTTCAGTTCATTATATTTTCTACTTTGTCTTTATATACAACATATTCTTTTCCATCCACTACTGCTACCACCGCAAATTCATCATTTTGATTGAATGAAAGCCAGTCAGCCCACATGTTTGTATTAGCACCTCCACTCCACATATGATGAACAGTGTTTTTAGTTAAATTCATAACTTTATAAGACGCATTTGGTGCATTTGTTCCAGTCTTTATTTCAAAAGTGTATGCGTTATGGATTTTTTTATAAAAGTAAAAAACGTTTGATGGACGAAGTAGATTCATAAAATCTTGTTCTTTCTTCTCTGCAATTTTTATGCCTTCTAGTAATGTGACAACATCTGTTCTTAATGTTTTCCAACTGTCTTTAGCTGAATTCAAGTTAGGCTTTAAAAATTTATATCTATTTTGATCAGCTTTTTCATCAGCTTTATCAATATGCCCCAGTACGCCCGAATATTGAGAGTCTAAATCATCCCATTGTGTGGACATATAAGTAAGAGCAGTAATAGCACTATCAATCGTACTATGCATATCACTAATATTATGAAATGCAACTCCGACTACACGATTTAATGTAATTTTATAATCTACAGTTTTACGTAATTCTGCTAAAGCAGGCTCTAATCGACCTAAATTATCTCTAGCAGTACCTATCATTATGCCACCAGAAATAAGCGTGGGGATAAAAGGGACTTTCACCATTATTAACCCATCAGATTCTAATTTCTTATAATAGTTTACTTGTCCTAAAACTTCATCTAAACGCTTTTGATCAGTCTCTACATCAGCTCCTTGGTTTTTTAAAATCGATTGCAAGGTCTCTTTATGGCTTCCAAATACTCTAACATCTTCTCCAATAGCGTTTTTAAATTTAGTTAATTCTTCTAT
>NZ_QORZ01000005.1:0-151731 GCF_008368785.1 Bacillus sp. AY3-1
TGAAAGAATATAAAAAACTTGTTGACTTTAAAAGTTAAATAAGTTATAATGATTCTTGTCTTAAATGAATACAGTCTGGTAATGATGGCAGAGAGGTCACACCCGTTCCCATACCGAACACGGAAGTTAAGCTCTCTAGCGCCGATGGTAGTTGGGACCTTGTCCCTGTGAGAGTAGGACGTTGCCAGGCAAATGGAGGATTAGCTCAGCTGGGAGAGCACCTGCCTTACAAGCAGGGGGTCGGCGGTTCGATCCCGTCATCCTCCACCATTTAGCCGACTTAGCTCAATTGGTAGAGCAACTGACTTGTAATCAGTAGGTTGGGGGTTCAAGTCCTCTAGTCGGCACCAGTTTTTATTGCAAGAGCCATTAGCTCAGTTGGTAGAGCATCTGACTTTTAATCAGAGGGTCGAAGGTTCGAATCCTTCATGGCTCACCATTTTAATGAAATATGCGGGTGTGGCGGAATTGGCAGACGCACTAGACTTAGGATCTAGCGCCTTTGGCGTGGGGGTTCGACTCCCTTCACCCGCACTTTTAATAAAATAACTCAAACATGTCTTGCGGAAGTAGTTCAGTGGTAGAATACAACCTTGCCAAGGTTGGGGTCGCGGGTTCGAATCCCGTCTTCCGCTCCAATTTTCAATATGACATGCCGGGGTGGCGGAACAGGCAGACGCACAGGACTTAAAATCCTGCGGTGGGTGACCACCGTGCGGGTTCGACCCCCGCCCTCGGCACCATATGCGCCCGTAGCTCAATTGGATAGAGCGTTTGACTACGGATCAAGAGGTTAGGGGTTCGACTCCTCTCGGGCGCGCTTTTATTAACGGGAAGTGGCTCAGCTTGGTAGAGCACCTGGTTTGGGACCAGGGGGTCGCAGGTTCAAATCCTGTCTTCCCGATTTTCCAAAAACATGGGGCCTTAGCTCAGCTGGGAGAGCGCCTGCCTTGCACGCAGGAGGTCAGCGGTTCGATCCCGCTAGGCTCCACTTATTTTAATATATTTTTATGGCGGTGTAGCTCAGCTGGCTAGAGCGTACGGTTCATACCCGTGAGGTCGGGGGTTCGATCCCCTCCGCCGCTACCATAAAGGACCTTTAGCTCAGCTGGTTAGAGCAGACGGCTCATAACCGTCCGGTCGTAGGTTCGAGTCCTACAAGGTCCACCACTAAAGCTTTATATCTCGGAGGTATACCCAAGTTCGGCTGAAGGGATCGGTCTTGAAAACCGACAGGCGGCGAGAGTCGCGCGGGGGTTCGAATCCCTCTACCTCCTCCATTTTTTCTAAATTAAATATTTTATCATCGCGGGGTGGAGCAGCACGGTAGCTCGTCGGGCTCATAACCCGAAGGTCGCAGGTTCAAATCCTGTCCCCGCAACCAAATGGTCCCGTGGTGTAGTGGTTAACATGCCTGCCTGTCACGCAGGAGATCGCCGGTTCGACCCCGGTCGGGACCGCCATTTTTTTACATAAAGGCTCGGTAGCTCAGTCGGTAGAGCAGAGGACTGAAAATCCTCGTGTCGGCGGTTCGATTCCGTCCCGAGCCACCATTTTGAAGTCGCAAGCCGACTTAGCTCAACTGGTAGAGCAACTGACTTGTAATCAGTAGGTTGGGGGTTCAAGTCCTCTAGTCGGCACCACTTTCAAAATGAGCCATTAGCTCAGTTGGTAGAGCATCTGACTTTTAATCAGAGGGTCGAAGGTTCGAATCCTTCATGGCTCACCATTTACAATTTAATGCGGGTGTAGTTTAGTGGTAAAACAAGAGCCTTCCAAGCTCTGGTCGAGAGTTCGATTCTCTTCACCCGCTTTTCAATTATGGGCCTATAGCTCAGCTGGTTAGAGCGCACGCCTGATAAGCGTGAGGTCGATGGTTCGAGTCCATTTAGGCCCACCATAATTATTCCGCAGTAGCTCAGTGGTAGAGCTATCGGCTGTTAACCGATCGGTCGTAGGTTCGAGTCCTACCTGCGGAGCCATATTATAGAGAAGTACCCAAGTGGCTCAAGGGGCTCCCCTGCTAAGGGAGTAGATCGCGAACGCGGTGCGAGGGTTCGAATCCCTTCTTCTCTGCCAGAATTGGCCCGTTGGTCAAGTGGTTAAGACACCGCCCTTTCACGGCGGTAACACGGGTTCGAATCCCGTACGGGTCATACTAAAAGAGATAGCATAATCTGCTATCTCTTTTTTGTTGTGTAAAAGCGGACTTTGGATAGTCTGCTTTTTTATGCAATAGAAGAAATATGAAGTATTCGCTGTTGCAGTGGGGTACATAGAGAGCCGTAAATACAATCATGTTGTTTATTTGGACCTGTATGAATATGAAGGAACTATCTATCTAACAAATGATACTCAAGTTGAACTTTTACCCCAGCTGTATGGCTGTAGCCTCCTACACTTGGAGAAACCGATGAAAATACATCCGGGAGCTACTGTGGAAAATAAATAATATATAGAAGAAGCTGTCTCTCAATAGGGGTGATCTACTGGAGACAGCTTTTTTTATGTTGTCATTATTGTCGAGTTTTGTCGGTAAGTCGATATTCCTTGTCGAATCGTTGATATATTTTGAGTTACGGTAGATATATTCTAAAAATCGTTGATATATGAAAATAATCGCCGATATAATTTCACTTACCGACAAAAACGTAAGAAAATCCCTTTCACAATCTAAAGAAAACGCCTCCATTGAAATGGATTCCACACCTATTCCATCAACTTTACACTCTATGTGAAAAAGTTCACAAATAGGTCATAATTTGTGAACTTTTTCACAATAATACGTGCTACAATATGAATGTAAAGAAGTTAAACAACATTAAATTAGTATTTTAATTAATTACTTAAACAATCATAAAAAAATATATGTGAACAATAGAGAGGGGAAATTACCATGAAAAAAGGTATCAATCGTGTAGTATTAGTAGGAACAGGAGCTGTAGGTTGTAGTTACGCTTACTCAATGATCAACCAAGGTGTAGCTGAAGAATTCGTATTAGTAGATGTTAATGAAGCAAAAGCAGAAGGGGAAGCAATGGACTTAAGCCATGCGGTACCATTCTCTCCATCACCAACAAAAGTTTGGAGCGGTAGCTATGCAGATTGTAAAGATGCAGATCTAGTTGTTATCACTGCTGGATTACCACAAAAGCCAGGTGAAACTCGTTTAGATTTAGTTGAGAAAAACACAAAAATCTTTAAACAAATCGTTCGCGGTATTATGGATAGCGGATTCGATGGAATCTTCTTAATCGCAACTAACCCAGTTGATATTTTAACTTACGTAACTTGGAAAGAATCTGGTTTACCAAAAGAGCGCGTAATCGGTTCTGGTACTACTTTAGACTCTGCTCGTTTCCGTTACATGTTAGGTGACTACTTAGATGTAGATCCACGTAACGTTCATGCTTACATCGTTGGTGAACACGGTGACACTGAACTTCCAGTATGGAGCCACGCTACTATCGGTGTACAAAAACTAGAAACAATCTTAGCTAACAATGAACAGTACAAACAAGAAGACTTAGACAAAATCTTCGAAAACGTACGTGATGCAGCTTACCATATCATCGAGCGTAAAGGTGCAACTTACTACGGAATCGGTATGTCATTACTTCGTGTAACTAAAGCAATCTTAAGCAACGAGAACAGTGTATTAACTGTATCTGCATACCTTGAAGGACAATACGGTGAGAAAGATGCTTTCGTAGGTGTTCCAGCTGTTATTAACCGCGACGGTGTACGTGAAATCGTAGAACTTGAGTTAAATGAAGAAGAAAAAGCGAAATTTGCTCATTCTGTAAAAGTATTAAAAGAAACAATGGCACCAGTACTATAATAATTGCTAAATAATTCAGAGGCGGAAAACTGCTTCCTACCTCTGAGTTTTTATATAATTTAATATAAATTCCTTTTCCGGTTTCCCTTGTATATCCCCAATATACCCCTTTTGCTGGATTAGGGTCGTTTATAGAAAAGAGCACTCTACTTTATATAGAGTGCTCTTTATTATTATTTTTTAGGTGTTAATCCTAATTTCTTTAAAATATCTGCCAGTGTACCGCTTTTTGATTTTTCAACAGGTATTTGTGATTTAGATGCATCTGGACCTTTTTTCAAGAAGTTCTTTTCAACGAAACGAATATCTTTTTCATCGACAATGCCATCTTTGTTAAGGTCGCCGTCTTTCACAGATAGTCCTTTTTTACCATAGTTGCTAGCGATAATTTCAGCATCTTTTATATCAATTACTTTATCACCATTTACATCGCCAGCAAGATTTTCATCAGGTCGTGCATAATAATATTGACCAAGCAGCTTACCATCTTTTTCAGTACCTAGTTTTGTAGTTAGTCGGCTTGTTAAATGTCCTGGAACCTCCACGTATAAGTTATAATCACGTGTATTAACAGGAAGTCCATTCAATTTGAAGTAACCGTATTTATCAAGTGAGCCTTCAAACTTATGACGGTAAGAATCCGTTGCATATACTTTTACACCAAGCTTTGTATAATCGAATTTCTCATCTAAATATCCACGTTCATTTAAGAATGCACCAGGTTTAATATTTCCTTCTACTTTTGAGTTTAAAGACATAACTGAGAATGTTTGATCTTGAAGTACACGCATTCTGTTTGGCTCTGATTCACCTTGTTTCCAGTAAACGAACACTGGTAAATCTAATTGAGCATTTGCTTCATAAAACTCATCATTTTCTACCTTGAAAGTTACATCAATGAACGGGAAGTCACCATCTAATCCGGCGAAGTTTTTATCATCGATAGCTCCGCCTACTGTAACAGAACCTTCTTCTAGTTTCGGTTCATTCACTTTTGCGGTTACCCCTTTTTCAGAAAGGAGTTTTTCAAAAGCAGGATTCAATTTCGCATTTGCAAATTTGAAGTTCTTCTCTAGGAATTTTACGTTAAATTCTCCAGATACAAATTGTTTCACATGTTTGGCGTTTAGTGTCACAGTGAACTCATCATCTTTATATAATTCTTTTTTATCATAACTAGCTTTCGCATATTGAGCACCTTGCGGAATAAACCAATAGTTATTTACACCGCTTGGATAGTCAGGACCTGCAGTTGCATAATCGAAAATATATACGCCTGTGTTCATTGGACCTTCAGTTTTAAAGGAATCAGGTGTAATACCAACTTTAAAGTCACCATTTTCAGTAATAGGTAAAAACTTGTGCAAGTATGGAGAATAGTCATAGTACATAACGCCGTTCGCTTCTTGCGTAATGTTTAATCCTTTTCCTCTTAAGTAGTCAACGTTAGAATCATATACATTTCCTTTAATCCATAGTGCTTTTTTACCGTCTTCTACTGTATAGTTTTCTTCATTTAATTCATAAATACCAGGCTGTAATCCAGTTAATTTCACTTCTGGTGGTGTATTATCAATTACGACGTAATCGCCTTTCACACGTGCCTTCCCGGCTTTATCGTAGCCAACAAATTCAATTGTGTAATCTCCTTCAGGGAAGTCGATTTTCTCATCACCAATTGGTTTTGCCGGATCATTTGTGAAAGGATACACTTTTCCGTTAAAGAATGAATCTAAGTAGTAGTACACATCCGTTTGTAGTCCACTCGTGTTTAACGTTCCAAGGAAACCGAGAGCTTTATTTGTTTTCGAATCTTTCACGATAAGATCTAACGTTTCAAGTTCGCTATTTAATTGGAACGCCCCGTGAACATATGATTCACGGTATGGATTGAATGTAGATGTATCAGTTGAGATTGTTTTTCTTGATAATAGTGCATTTTCAATACCAGGCTCTGACACACGAATAGAGAACGGAATTTGATACGTTTCTTCTTTATTTTTCGTGTTTGTAATATGAATATATCCTTCATATCGACCTTGCTTTGCACCAGCAGGAATATTAATTTTTGCTTCAATTTCATCTGATTTACCAGCATCAATCGTAATTGTTTCAGAAGTAGAAATTTTTACACCGTTTGCGGTAGCGTCGTTAATGGCAGAAGAAGCTGGTGTATAAGAAATTTCTGTTTTAAATTCTTTCTTCTCTTGTTTATTGCGGTTTTCAATTTTAATTTTTCGTTTTTGTTCAATTGATTCCCCGTCTTTTTGATAGTATTTACCGAATGCAATGGATCCAGTTTCTTCTGGTACTTCAATCACTTCATCATTGACAATTGTTTTTGTCGTATCTAACACTTTAAAACTGGTTTCTGTGTGAACAGAGTTATAAGCATCTACTCGTCCAGCTCCAACTTCATATACAGAATACTTCTCTTTTAAATCGTCAGCTGTGTTCATAAGAGACGCTTTTACATCGAATGGAGAGTATTCTGGGTGTTCTTGCAAAATAAGAGCAGCAACGCCAGCGATATGAGGAGATGCCATGGATGTTCCTTGCATACGTTCATAGGAAACATCGTAGTTTTCACCTTCTTGCGGGTCGTTAATATATTCAGGTACTGTTGAAAGTACCGCAACACCAGGCGCTGTAATATCAGGTTTAATATCATCATTTGATGTAACAGGGCCGCGTGAGCTAAAGTCTGCAAGATGATCGCCTTCTGTTTGAATGTAATTGATTTCATCGAAAGTTAAGGATGTTTTACCTTGTTCAATTTGAGCTTTTAGTTTTTCGCCATCTTCTTTCGTTAGGCGGAATGCTGGAATGTATTTTGTACTTTCGCCAATATAGTAAGGAATTTCTCCATCCACATTGTTATAAATAATAACTGCTTTTGCACCAGCTTGTTTCGCATTTGCGATTTTTTCATCAAATGAGATTGTACCACGTGCAACGAGAGCGATTTTTCCTTTTACATCCTTTTTACTAAACTCGTCAGGAGTACCGATTCCTACAGATTCAATAGGGAGAGATTGTCCTTTGAAATCCTCTATTTTATCAGTGAAGTTTTTGCCGAATAAAATTAGGTTAGGGAATTGTAATTGTCCAGCATGACCTGATAGTTTCGTTAATGAAATAGAGCTATCACTTGCTCCAACTGTAATAGCAAATGGAGAAGCGCCTGGTGATCCGAGTGTCGCTGGATTTGGGCCAGAGTTCCCGGCAGCAACGACTGTAACAACGCCCGAAAGCATTGCGTTATTGACAGCGATAGACGTTGGATCAAGCGGGTTGTTGCTATCGTCACCTAACGATAAGTTAATGACGTTCATACCGTCAGAAATAGATTTATCGATTGCAGCAATAATACCAGAACTATCGCCGCTTCCATAAGGACCGAGTACACGATAGTTATACAGTTCAATGTCAGGTGCAACACCTTTTACTGCGGAATCTGATTTGTTTTTCTTTTGGGCAGAAACGATACCTGCTACGTGAGTACCATGCGCAGTATAGAAGGAAGAACCACGATCATCAAATTCAGGAGCGCCAGATTGTTGCCACTCTGTATAAGTTGTTTCCATCGGATCTGCATCGTTATTAATAAAGTCCCAACCTTTTACGGAGTTTGGGTCTACCTTACTAGAATCTTCACCCGGTTTTGCGCGATAGCCTTTATACACGTCTTTTAAGTCAGGGTGATTGTAATCAATACCTGTATCTAATACACCAACTTTAATTCCTTTTCCAGTAATGCCCTCGCTATGTAACTTATCTACCCCAATTTGCGGAATGCTATCTGTTAGTTTTTGAGGTGCTTTCTGCTCCGCTTGTTTTGGTAAATTTAATTTCACTTCGTAATCTTTCCAAATACGTTTTACAACGCCAATTCGTAACAATTCTTCCACTGTATTTGCAGGTAATGTCAGCGCAACGCCATTTATAGCGTGCTTATAAGAACGTTTAATTTGTACAGACTGGAAATTCCCTGATTTTACTGATGGGCTAAATTGATAAAGACGTTTGAGTCCTTTTTGGAATTCCTCATGTTCTTGATCAATACGTGCCTTTATATTTTCAGGAGCAGCTTGTAACCCTTTTTCTTTTTGTTTTAATTCATTAATCTTTACTGGAGCAGTTTGAAATTCTACAATGATATTTACTGGTTCAGGACTACTCGTATTAATGTCTGGTGAAATAGTAAAACCAGGATTGGCATCTAACGTTTGTAATGCCTGGCGCTGTTCTTTAGAAAGTTTTGATAGTAAAGACTGGGCGTTGGAAGAGTCAATTTGGTTAATAGGATTTTCAGCAAGTACATTGAATGGAAGGGCAGTTGAAAATAGAACGCCAGCCGTTACAATTCCGGTAACAAAACGATTTTTCTTTTTCATATATAGGCCTCCGATAATTTATATTTTAAAAATTATTTCTCCACACCTGGTGTTTGCTCTGCATGGAATGTCCAGTTTAGCTGCAGGGAATCACCCTGGAATTTATTTTGATCTTGGTCGTTATCTTCAAAGGAGAAGAGAACGTGTAAATAATCTGTGTCACCAGACTTAATACCGTCTATTAAGTTATGACGTTCTAGAGAAGTAGCTACATCCTCAGGTTTCATAGTTTTTAATTCTGATAGTTTTGTTTCCCACAAAATTTCATGATCATCGTTTGGGTTAGATGGCTTTCCATCATTCACTAAAAATTTGACGATGATGTGATCACCTAAATCTTCACCATCATTATTTTGCTTTGCATCTGTAACCTCATAGGATGTTTCAAGTGCTACTTTTGCAATATCTAATGTTCCTTTGTTTTCAAGCTTGAAATTTCTTTCAATCAAATCACCTGGTTTTAAATCTTTCACATTAACAATTACGCTTGGGTTAATAGAAAGATCTAGTGTACCAGCTTGAAATGAGTTACTAGATGTTTCAGAATCACTGAAATAGGCGAATACACCGCCGAATGTAAGGGATAAGCCAAGTGAAGCTGTGACAACTCCCATTCCAACTTTTTGTTTTAATGACATAAGAAAGCCCCCTAATTTAATTTTTTATCGAACTTTCGCCTGGAGCATGGATAGAGTAAACATAGTGTTTCAGTATGAATTATAGTTGCGAAGGTTCGTCGTTCTTTATTGAGAACAAGTATATGCTTATGAATTTTCCATTTCAATAAAATTGTGACAAAAAATGTTGAGAAACATTTTTTTATGACAGATTATTTTGTTACGATTTTAAGTGATAAATAGCGGGTAAAATAGGATAACTCTAATGAAATAAAGGTTGAGAAATAAATAATAGGATGAAAGACTAGTAGGTAATAAAGCGTTTACAATGAATATTCGTCAAAATTCGATATTTTACACAGTAAATTTGAATATTTTAAGCGAAATTAAAGAAAAAAACGAATGTTTTTTTAAAAATAACAAGGATATTTCAGTTTTTCGCAGAATTGGTAAAGTATAAAAAATTCTGTCATCTTAGTGAGGTGAACATATTGGATGTAATAAATTGTGAAGAAGTGAAACGAGATGAGTTTCATACAGAAAAGTACTATGACAGTTATAACATCTTTGGGGCACATATTGTGACGGAAGATGGGATGCGAGGTGTACGATTCACAGTATGGGCTCCTCATGCGAAAGCAATGAGTGTTGTTGGAGATTTTAATGAATGGGATTATGAGCAACATAAGATGCTACAAGTGACAGAAGAGGGGATTTGGTCCTTGTTTGTACCGCATATTGAAGAGAATGAGATATATAAGTATGCGATTGAAACGATGGATGGTGACGTTATTTTAAAAGCAGATCCTTACGCAGTATATGCAGAAGTAAGACCAAATACGGCATCTGTAGTTTTTGATATAGAGGGATATGAATGGAATGATAAAAACTGGATTCGTAAGAGAAAGAAAAAATCGATTTATAAAGAAGCGATGACAGTTTATGAATTACATTTCGGTTCTTGGAAAAAGAAAGAAGATGGCGCTCTGTATTCTTATAGAGAAATGGCCGAGGAGCTCATTCCGTATGTGGTGGAACATCAATTTACACATATTGAAATTATGCCGCTTGTTGAGCATCCATATGATCGTTCTTGGGGATATCAAGGGACGGGGTATTATGCAGCGACAAGTAGATTCGGCACGCCACATGATTTGATGTATTTTGTCGATGAATGTCATAAATATGGAATCGGTGTCATTTTAGATTGGGTGCCGGGGCATTTTTGTAAAGATGCTCACGGTTTATATTTGTTTGATGGGACACCGACTTATGAATATAAAGATATAGATGTACAAGAAAACCTAGTATGGGGAACTGTTAATTTTGATTTAGGGAAGAGGGAAGTACGTAATTTCTTAATTTCAAATGCGTTATTTTGGATGAAGTATTTCCATATTGATGGTTTCAGGGTGGATGCAGTTGCGAATATGCTGTACTGGAATAAAGAAGGACAAGAACAAAGTAATGAGCACGCTGTTTCATTTTTACGAGAATTAAATGAAGCGGTGTTTGCAGAAGATGAAGATTTTCTTATGACAGCAGAAGATTCAACAGCTTGGCCACTTGTAACAGCTCCAACGTATGAAGGTGGGCTTGGGTTCAATTACAAATGGAATATGGGCTGGATGAATGATGTGCTGAAATATATGGAGTGTGCGCCTGAGTATAGGAAGTATATTCATGAGAAAATGACGTTCTCTTTAATATATGCTTACTCTGAAAATTTCATATTACCGCTTTCTCATGATGAAGTCGTTCATGGGAAGAAGTCGTTATTAAATAAAATGCCAGGAGATTACTGGGATAAGTTTGCTCAACTTCGTTTATTATATGGATATTTCTTTACTCATCCAGGGAAGAAATTGCTCTTTATGGGTGGAGAATTCGGGCAGTTTGATGAGTGGAAAGACCTTGAAGATTTAGATTGGAATTTACATGATTTTGAAATGCATCGTTATATGCATGATTACTTTAAAGAGCTCATAGCATTGTATAAGCGCTCCAAACCACTTTGGCAGCTTGATCATTCACCTGAAGGATTTCAGTGGATAGATGCTAATAATCATGAGCAAAGTATTTTCTCGTTTATCCGCCAAGGGGATAAACAAGAAGATGCGTTAGTTGTCGTATGTAATTTTACGAAAGCTACATATGAAAACTATAAAGTAGGTTTGCCAGATTTCGAGTATTATAACGAGATTTTAAACAGTGACGCTGAGCAATATGGCGGATCGGGGCAAGTGAATAAGAAACGTCTCAAGACGATTCAAGAACCGTATCATAATCAAGCGGCACATGTAGAAATTACAATTCCACCATTTGGCGTATCCATATTACGACCAGTGAAGACGAGAAAGGGGAGCAAAAAACAAGATGGCTCAAAAGCAAAAGTGCGTAGCAATGTTACTAGCAGGGGGAAAAGGTAGTCGATTAAGTGCATTAACAAAAAATTTAGCCAAGCCAGCTGTTCCATTTGGTGGTAAATATCGCATTATTGACTTTACGCTAAGTAACTGTGCGAATTCTGGTATTGAAACGGTTGGGATTTTGACGCAATATCAACCACTCGAACTTCATAATTATATCGGAATCGGCAATGCTTGGGATTTAGACCGAGTAAGCGGTGGAGTCACAGTGTTACCTCCTTATGCGGAGTCTTCAGGTGTGAAGTGGTACACAGGTACAGCAAGTGCCATTTATCAAAACTTAAACTATTTAAGTCAATATGAACCAGAGTATGTTCTGATTTTATCAGGCGATCATATTTATAAAATGGATTACAGTAAAATGCTAGATTACCATATTGAGAAAGAAGCGGACGTTTCGATTTCTGTTATTGAAGTGCCGTGGGATGAAGCGAGTCGCTTCGGTATTATGAATACGAACGAAGAGATGGAGATTGTTGAATTTGAAGAGAAACCGCAATTTCCAAGAAGTAATCTTGCATCAATGGGAATTTATATTTTTAACTGGGCAATTTTGAAAGAGTATTTAGAGATGGATGCAAGAAATCCTGAATCTAGTAATGATTTCGGAAAAGATGTACTTCCGCTTTTATTAGATGAAGGGAAAAAGCTGATGGCGTATCCGTTTGAAGGATATTGGAAAGATGTTGGAACGGTGAAAAGCTTATGGGAAGCGAATATGGATTTACTTCGCGATGAAACATCGCTGAATTTAAACGATCGTAATTGGCGTATTTATTCTGTGAATCCAAATGAGCCACCTCAATATATTGCAGAAAAGGCAAAAGTAGAAGAATCACTTATTAACGAAGGATGCGTCATTGAAGGGGACGTGAAGCATTCTGTATTATTCCAAGGGGTGACGGTGGAAGAAGGTAGTATGGTTATTGATTCTGTCGTTATGCCAGGAGCGAAGATTGGTAAAAATGTTGTGATTGAAAGAGCGATTGTTGGATCGGAAATGGTTATTGAAGATGGAACAATTATTCGTCCAGAAAAAAATGTCGACGATGTAGTACTCATTGCTGAAGGGAAATAGAAAAGGGGGATGAAATGAATGGGAGAAAAAATGTTAGGAATTATTAATGCAACGGGAAGTTTTCCTTCCTTAAAGAAAGTAACAGGGCATCGTTCATTAGCGGCGTTACCATTTGGGGGCCGTTATCGACTCATTGATTTCATGCTTTCAAATATGGTGAATTCTAATATTCATAGTGTAGCGGTTTTTACAAGTCATAAAAACCGTTCACTAATGGACCATGTTGGTTCAGGAAAACAGTGGGATTTAGATAGAAAAAGAGACGGACTGTTTTTATTCCCGCCAAATTGCCAATGTGACCAAGATGAATTTGGGTCTTTTGCACATTTTAGAAGACATATTGATTATTTTTTAAGAGCTAGAGAAGAATACGTTGTTATTACGAATAGCCATCTCGTAACAGCATTAAATTTTCAAGCGGTGTTAGAGCGACATATACATACGGCAGCTGATATTACTGAAGTTTGCCATGAAGGGGTTTCGCTTCAAACATACGTGTTAAAGAAACAATTATTGTTAGATTTATTTGAGACATATAAAGATGTGGAGCAATACAGTTTATTTGATGTAGTGAGAGAAAAGCGCGGAAAATCACTGCATATTGCTACGTATGAGCATACAGGATATGTAGCTATTATTGATTCGATTGAAAGTTACTATAAACATAGCTTAGAAATTTTGCAACCTGCTATTTGGAAGCAATTATTTAAGAAAGAAGCACCGATCTTTACGAAAGTAAAAGATGAACCACCAACTCGTTACCTGAAGGGTGCAGCCGTGAAAAATACAATGATTGCAAACGGCAGTATTATTGAAGGAGAAGTAGAAAATAGTGTTATCTCCCGTTCTGTTAAAATTGGAAAAGGTTCAATTGTTCGTAATAGCATTATTATGCAAAAGAGCAAAATTGGAGATAACTGTATAATAGACGGTGTTATTATTGATAAAGACGTGAAAATTGGTGACGGTGTAGTACTAAAAGGAAACGCCGATGAGCCATATGTTGTAGAAAAAGGAAGCATTCAAAACAGTACGATTAATAGTTATTCTTAAAAGAATCAGTGGGGGTTTTTCCTCCACTGATTAAAGCATTCATTCAAATGAAAACTCGAAGGGAGGAAGCTGCAAGGGAAGTCGTATAAGCTTTTCGTGCAGTGGGACAACAAGTGAATATTTTATTTGCAGTATCAGAATGTGTACCATTTGTTAAATCGGGAGGATTAGCTGATGTAGCAGGTGCACTCCCAAAAGAGCTAAAAAAATTAGGCGTGGACGTTCGCATTATACTTCCAAATTATAGTCTTATTCCGCAAAAATTAAGGGATGGATGTACGTTACATAAAGTAATTAACGTCCCGCTTGGGTGGAGAAATCAATATTGCGGAATTTTAAAAGGTGAGCAAGACGGGATTACGTATTACTTAATAGATAATGAATATTATTTTAAGAGAGATTCTCTATATGGTCATTATGATGACGGAGAGCGTTTTTCTTATTTTTCGAAAGCAGTTTTAGAGTGTATTCCGCATCTTGATTTCGAAGTGGATGTTCTTCATAGCCACGATTGGCATACAGCTATGGTGAATTTCTTACTGCGTGAAAAGTATCAAGATAATCCATTATATGAGCATATTAAAACGGTGTATACGATTCATAACTTGCAGTTCCAAGGTGTATTTCCTCCTGAAGTGATGTACGACTTGTTAGAACTTGGTGACGAATATTTTCATAGTGAGCAGCTAGAGTTTTATGGAAATGTGAACTTTATGAAGGGCGGAATTATCGCTTCTGATCAAATTACAGCGGTTAGCCCGACATACAAAGAGGAAATTCAATATGAGTTTTTCGGTGAGAAGTTAGATGGGTTGTTACGAAAAAATAATGGTAAGCTTAGCGGCATCGTAAATGGAATTGATACGAGCGTATATAATCCAGAAACGGATTCGTATATTACTGCTCAGTATGATGCAGAGTCATTAGAGGAAAAGAATGAAAATAAACGCGCCTTGCAGCGTTATTTTGGTTTGCCAGAAAAAGAAGATACACCAATTATTTCGATGGTAACGAGATTAACGAAGCAAAAAGGTCTTGATTTAGTACGTACTGTATTCCGCGAAATAATGGAGGAAGATGTGCAATGTATTATTTTAGGATCAGGTGATTCTGAATATGAACAATTCTTTGAGTGGATGGCATACGAGTATCCTGAGAAGGTAAAAGTGTATATCGGATTTAATGAAGAGCTAGCCCATCAAGTGTATGCGGGAAGTGATTTATTCTTAATGCCATCACTATTTGAACCGTGTGGACTTGGACAACTTATAGCATTAGCGTACGGTACAATTCCGATTGTAAGAGAGACAGGCGGATTAAATGATACTGTACAATCTTATGACGAAGAAACTGGAGAAGGAAATGGTTTCAGTTTCACGAACTTTAATGCGCATGACATGTTGCACACGGTTCTTCGTGCAATTGAATTTTATCATGATAAACCGGTATGGGAGCAGCTTGTAAAACAAGCGATGACTGAAGATTATAGCTGGGAGAAATCAGCTCTTGCCTATAAGAAATTGTATAAAAGTCTCATGGAATAACATGTAGGTGGTGAAGAAATGTTTACTCATGTTGAAAGTTTCAAATCAGCTTTTCTAGAAAAGTTAGAGACGATGTATGGTAAAAGTTTTAAAGACTCTACAGCTCGTGATCAATACAATACGCTTGGGTACATGGTACGTGAGTATATGAATAGTCAATGGATTGCAACGAACGAAAGTTATCGGTCTGGAGAGCAAAAGCAAATGTATTACTTATCCATTGAGTTTTTACTTGGGCGTTTGCTTGGAAGTAACATATTAAATTTAGGCATCAGGGATGTATGTGAGCAAGGACTTTCTGAGCTTGGGATTTCTTTACAACAGTTAGAAGAGGTGGAAGCAGATGCAGGTCTTGGAAATGGTGGACTTGGACGATTAGCAGCCTGTTTCCTTGATTCACTTGCATCTTTAAACTTACCAGGTCATGGCTGTGGAATTCGTTACAAACACGGTTTATTTGATCAAAAAATTGTTGATGGTTATCAAGTTGAATTTCCAGAGCAGTGGCTTCTTCATGAAAACGTATGGGAAGTAAGAAGGCATGATCAAGCTGTAGAAGTAAGTTATTTCGGCAATGTTGAACCGCTATACATTGACGGGCGTTTAGAGTTCAGGCATACGAATGCAGAAGTGATTATGGCAGTACCATATGACGTTCCAGTAGTAGGTTATGAGACGAGTACTGTAAATACACTCAGACTTTGGAATGCTGAACCAGTTCCTTTCCCGCAAAATTGCAAAGATATTTTGAAATATAAGCGTGAAACAGAGGCGGTATCGGAGTTTTTATATCCAGATGATACGCATGATGAGGGGAAAATACTTCGTTTGAAGCAACAGTATTTCCTCGTATCAGCAAGCTTGCAAAATATCGTTCGTATGCACAGAGAAAGATATGGTGACCTTCGTCAATTACATGAGAAAATTGCGATTCATATTAATGATACACATCCAGTTTTGGCGATTCCAGAACTAATGCGTATTTTATTAGATGAAGAAAAACTAGCATGGGAAGAAGCTTGGCATATAACATCGCAAACGATTTCTTATACGAATCATACGACGTTATCAGAAGCGCTTGAGAAGTGGCCAATTCACATTTTTAAACCGTTATTACCGAGAATTTATATGATTATTGAAGAGATTAATGAACGTTTCTGTCATGAACTTTGGGAACGTTATCCATATGAATGGCATCGTATTGAAGAGATGGCGATTATTGCGCATGATCTTGTGAAAATGGCTCATTTAGCAATTGTCGGTAGCCATAGCGTAAATGGTGTAGCAAAAATTCATACGGAAATTTTAAAGCAACGTGAAATGCGACTGTTTTATGAGTTTTATCCAGATAAGTTTAATAATAAAACGAATGGAATCGCTCATAGGCGTTGGTTAATGAAGGCGAATCCGCAGCTGACGAACCTTATTTCAGAGGCGATTGGAACAGAGTGGAAGAAAGAACCGATTAAGCTTCAAGCGCTGCAAACAGTTCAATACGATGCGAGTTTCCAAGAGAAATTTGCAGAGGTAAAACAAGAGCGCAAAGAGATTTTAGCGGAGCGTATTTATAATAAAATGGGGATTACAATTGATCCTAATTCTATTTTTGATGTGCAAGTAAAAAGACTACATGCTTACAAACGACAACTATTAAACGTTCTTCATATTTTATATTTGTATAACCGTTTGAAAGAGGATGCTAGTTTTACATTTTATCCGCGTACGTTTATCTTTGGAGCGAAAGCATCACCTGGCTATTACTATGCGAAAAAAATTATTAAATTAATCAATGAACTCGCAAGGAAAGTGAATAATGATCCGTATGTGAGTCAATATATGAAAGTTATCTTTCTAGAAAACTATCGAGTGTCTTTAGCGGAAGATATATTCCCAGCTGCGGATGTGAGTGAGCAAATTTCAACTGCGAGTAAAGAAGCATCAGGAACAGGGAATATGAAATTTATGATGAATGGTGCGATTACACTCGGAACGTTAGACGGAGCTAATGTTGAAATAAAAGACCGGGTCGGTGATGATAACTGTTTCATTTTTGGCTTAACAGCGGAAGAGGTTCTTCATTACTATCAAAATGGTGGATATCGTGCAAGTGATTATTATCACCACAATATGCATATTAAAAAAGTAGTAGATCAGTTAACGAATGGTTTCTTTGCACATTCGGGAGCTGAATTTGAAGCGATTTATGATTCTCTCGTAATTCAAAATGATGAATACTTCGTTCTGCGAGATTTTGGTCCATATGCGGAAAGGCAAGAAGCTATTGGTAGAGCGTATGAAAACCGAACGAAGTGGCTAGAAATGTCGATTTTAAATATTGCACAGTCTGGTCATTTTGCGAGTGATCGAACGATTTTACAGTATAGTAATGAGATTTGGAGTATTGGTAATGCGGTTACACAGTATTAAGTGAAAGTCCCTTTTGAAGGGACTTTTATTCATGGAGACAAAGTGTAAAAATGAATAATACGTATAGGGACGCTAAAGTGTATTCACTTTTAAAAGAGGAATATAATCACTTAAAAAACCGAGCTTAATCTCATTAAGCTCGGTTTTCTTTTTTTGCTTAAGAAAGAAATGGGATAGCGGTATATATGATACCTGTTCCACCATATTCTCCCGTCGCAAAGTATGAAAATGTAAAGAAACCTGTAAACGTAAAAATTACAATTAGAAAAAGTGCAAAGATAAATTTTAGCATGTAAGGTCCCCTCATCCAAAAATAACTTCATATATTATTATAGTATAAGGATATAGGGTTTCCAATCATTACCTGGTTAAAAATGAGAAGTCAGACATGTTTTGTATGTTGTCATGGCATGATTATTTGTAATAGATTTTGTGTTTTTTGTAAAAGTCATGTTGTGATGAACGTGTGCATATTCCCAGTCTTGGTCATTAAAATGGACATTGCGCGGAGGGAGAAGAGGAACGACATCAAATAGATTAACGAAGCGAAAGCTACTAGCTACTTGTAGTTTATAATAATTACGAAATGCAATATCGCCCACTTTGGGAGAGGCAAATGTATAAAGACCGTACTGTGCGAAGGCGGTGTTGATACGCGCATCGAGTATATGTAGTGTGGCGAGCGCGCCGCCTAAGCTATGACCTGTTGCAAGAAGTTTTTTATGGGCTGGTAGTGATACGAGCATATCCATAATAGAATCTCGGCAAGATTCATAAATGGAAAGAAAGCCGTTATGGACATTCCCGCTGTTTAAAGCATATGGGTATGGTTTTTGGTTAACGAGTGAATCGATAATCCAGTCTGTATCTGTTTGTGTCCCGCGAAAAGCTACAATAATCGTATCCTCAGATTCTAGTATGAATCCGAACCATTCTGTCGTTTGAATGGTTTTTCCTTGAAAGCCTTGTACATATTGAAAACCATCCGGTATTT
Organism: Bacillus sp. AY3-1; assembly: GCF_008368785.1. Classification (NCBI taxonomy): domain Bacteria; kingdom Bacillati; phylum Bacillota; class Bacilli; order Caryophanales; family Bacillaceae; genus Bacillus; species Bacillus sp. AY3-1. The sequence goes on from NZ_QORZ01000005.1 coordinate 18,381, forward strand.
CGAAAATCCCATTTTGTTTATATTGTTCATACGTTAACTCACAACAAGAAGCTAACAATATGGCAGTATCTTTATCGAAGGATAAAGGAGTACGCATTAAGGAAGCCCTCCTTAAGAAAAGGTATAGTTCAATATATGCAGTGAGGGACTTGATTCATTCTTTTGGATGGGGCAAATAGTTTGTATCGCGTATTTAAATTAGTGGATAAAATTATAGCGACTTATGGACGAATCATGCCAAAATAAAACAGCACCCCATAAGGGCACTGTTTACTCTTTTCCATCTAATAAACGTCCAAGTCCGCCTAAAACGCTGCCTTCACCGCTGTTTTGAGCTGCTGGGCTTGTAAGGCGTGCTGCTAAACGGCTAAGTGTTAAGGACTGAATCCAAACCGTTCCAGGACCTTCTAACGTTGCGAAGAATAAACCTTCGCCGCCAAATAGAGCTGTTTTTACTTTTCCAACGAACTCGATATCGTAGTTAACGTCTTTTGTCATGGCAACGAGACAACCTGTATCGATGCGAAGTCTTTCGCCAGGTTTTAATTCACGCTTATATACAGTTCCTCCTGCATGCATGAAAGCGAGTCCATCACCTTCAAGTTTCTGCATGATGAAACCTTCACCACCGAAGAAACCAGTTCCAATTTTTTTCGTAAACTCAATTCCGATAGAAACGCCCTTTGCTGCACAAAGAAACGCGTCTTTTTGACAAACGACTTTCCCTTGATATTGTGTTAAATCAACAGGGATGATTTTTCCTGGATAAGGAGCGGCGAATGATACGTGGCGCTTGCCATGACCTGTATTTGTAAAGACAGTCATAAACATACTTTCACCTGTAACAAGACGCTTACCAGCGCCCATTAATTTACCGAATAGACCACTAGATGGGCCAGAACCATCACCGAAAATGGTTTCCATTTCGATACGATCTTCCATCATCATCATTGCGCCAGCCTCTGCGATAACGCTTTCTTCTGGATCTAATTCAATTTCAACAAACTGCATATCATCGCCATATAACTTATACTCGATTTCATGTGCTTGCATTTTTTCACCTCATCATATGTAGTAATTATATTGTACAGAAATCAAAGGAATTAGAATACTGTAGATTTGTTAATTTTTGAATAAAAATAGAATGAAAATTTAAGGTTATACTAGGATTATAAAAAACGATGGATTGAAAGTGTTCTCATTTGACGTTTTTGACATAGCATGATATAGTGAAAGAACTATTGAGCTACATAATGTGGTACGGAAATAAAGCACGTTGTATTAAAGGCTGTAAGCTTGTTATACATTCATGTCCTTTATATCCACCTTTTCATGTGGATTCATAGTTTCATTTTTATTTAGGAGGTACATGACATGCAAACAGGTAAAGTTAAATGGTTTAACGGCGAAAAAGGTTTTGGCTTCATCGAAGTTGAAGGCGGAGAAGACGTATTCGTACATTTCTCAGCTATCCAAGGCGACGGCTTCAAAACTTTAGAAGAAGGTCAAGAAGTTTCTTTCGAAATCGTTGAAGGAAACCGCGGACCACAAGCAGCTAACGTTACAAAAAACTAATTAGCTAGCGATAAAAAGCATTCCGATTTTCGGAATGCTTTTTTTTATTCTTTGGAACTAGATTCATTTGAAGATAATTCGCCCTTAAAGGTACGCTCTTCAAAGTCATCAAGCATTTGTTCATATTCTTCATGCTCTTCCGTAGCGAAAACTTGCGGATTTTTTCCATACATATCTGTACCGATAAAGTTTTCGAAGTCCTCTACGTAGCCTACATTTTCCTCGCTATTTACGTACATGCCATTATAGTTTTTTGAATCCTGTCTTTCTAAATCGGACGGTGTTTCTGATGTCCCGTAATTTGCGACATCTTGCCATGCATCTTCAGCATCGTATTCTACAGAATGATCTTCGTCGTGCTTGTGAAAAGAAGGAGCCAACACCTCTTCTTCAACTGGTCGCGTGTTCATATTTAATTTATTTGTAGTGTGCTGAATACATGTTGTAGCGGTTGGCATTGCCTCTAATCTTTCAAACGGAATTTCTTCGCCAGATACTTCGCAAATTCCATACGTACCTGCTTCAATTTTTTGCAGGGCATGTTTTGTATCTTCTAGCTGCTTATGCCAAAATTCGATGAGCCCGAAATCTTTCTCACGTTCGTACAATTCTGTAGCCATATCACCTGGATGATTGTCATAGCTAGATAATTCTCCAATAGAATCGCGTTCAGAAGCACGATCTGTATTCTCATGAGTTTGTATTGTTTGTTCAACTTCTTGCTGTTGTTTTTCTAAAATAGATTTAAATTGATTTATTTGTTGTGGAGTTAACATAGTCGTCCACCTTCCTACAATTCAGTTTCTTTACATAGTATGAGCGTCGAGAGGAGGAATTATGAGCTGAAATTGGTATATGAAAAAAGAGCTGCATAAGCAGCTCCTTTTAGAGGAAATATCCAAGCAATAATCCGATTCCCATGAGGAGACCGAAGATTGTATTTGTTTTCGCTGTTGCAATCATCGCAGGTACCATTTCCATTGGAATGCTTTTACCAACAAAGCCTTTCGTCGCTTTAAATGCTTTCGGTGCACTTAAAAATACGATAAGCATCCACGGTGATACGATGTTCACGATAATTAGAGCGATTGTCCAAATATAAGAAACGATGAACATAGAAGCGAGTACACCAACGGCTCTTTCACGTCCAACGAGAATTGCTAACGTTTTACGACCGTTTTCTTTATCGCCATCTAAGTCACGAATGTTATTAGCTAGTAAAATGGCACCAATTAAAATGGAGCTTGGAATAGATAATAAAATGACTTCTGATGTTACAGTTCCAGTTTGAATAAAGAATGAAATCCCAATAATAATAACACCCATAAATAATCCGGCTGTTAACTCTCCAAATGGTGTATAGGCAATTGGAAGTGGGCCGCCTGTATAAAGGTAGGCAACGGCCATACAAACAAGACCGATTGCAGCAAGCCACCAGCTAGAATTCATACAAATATAAACACCTAATAGTATTGCGATCCCAAAAAATCCAAATGCTAAGTTAAGCACCGTTTTCGGCTGAATGCCATCGCGAACGATAGCGCCGCCGATACCAACTGATCCTTCGTGATCGAGTCCTCTTTTATAATCAAAGTATTCATTAAACATGTTTGTTGCTGCTTGAATGAGAAGACAAGCGAGAAGCATCATAAGAAAAAGAGGGAGATGTATTTGATTTATACCTCCGACCTGCATCGCATAGGCTGTTCCGATGAAAACAGGAACGAAAGCTGCTGTTAATGTATGGGGACGTAGTAAACTCCACCAAATGCGCCAGCCTGTTTGCTTACTTGGCTTTGGCGCCGTAGGAGAGGAATTCGTTTCGACGTTCATTTCCATGTTGAATCCTCCTTTGGTCACATATTGTACACAACTAAGTGTAGAAAAAGCATCATTTAGTGTCAACGTTTATTTTCTAGGAAGAGAAGGTGAATTTCTCAGAAATGCTAAACGTTGACAGGCCTTTCGTTTGAGGTGTATCTTAAAATCAAGCGTAATTATGACTATTTTTCGCCCATAGGGGGGAGACAATTGTGATTCAAACGAAACAAATAGGCTTGCAAGAAGTTCTTAGTGCAGCCATTAAGCGTGCAACTGATGAAAAAATATTGGTTAGCTTCGTAAAACAAATAGACTGGATAGATCCGCTTCTGTTTTATGCAGCAGGAAAAAGGATCTCATTCGAAAATAGATGTTATTTTGCAGACCCAGCTCAGCATGTAATATTTGCTGGAATTGGCTCTGTTTTCACTATAGCAACTTCTTCTCACAAACGCTTTCAAACGGCTCGTGACGAGTGGGATAAAGTAAAAGAGAAAGCATTTGTACAAAGAGAAAGATACGAATTTGGAACAGGTCCTCTTTTATTTGGTGGATTTTCATTTGACCAAGAAAAAGAGAAAACCGACTTATGGAAAGAATTTGATGATACGACATTTTCACTACCAGCATTTTTATTAACTGTAAAAAATGAAAAAGCATGGTTAACAATGAATATATTCGTTTCAGCAACTGATTGTGCAGAAACTCTTTATAACGAAATTGTTTCTTTAGAAGAGAAAATTTTTGGGGAGAGTAAATGTGCACTAGAAGGATCGAAATTAACAGTTACTTCTAAAGTAGAAGTAGATCCGAAAGGCTGGATGAAGGCCATTGAGAAAGTGCAAGATGAGATGAAGCAGGGGAACGTGCAGAAGGTTGTATTAGCGAGGGAGCTAAAAGTAGAAATGAATCATCATATTGATTCTGCTCTTGTTTTAGAAGCGCTTCGCATTGGGCAACCAGATTGTTACGTATTTTCTTTTGATTATAAAGGAGCATGCTTCTTAGGAGCGACGCCAGAGAGATTAATTCGCAAAGAAGATGAGAAGTTTACTTCGATGTGTCTTGCTGGTTCAACTGGTCATGGTCAATCTATAGAAGAAAGTAAACGAAATAGTAATGCGCTTCTTCATGATGAAAAGAATTTAGCTGAACACGGTTATGTTGTGAACATGATTCGAGGAGTACTAAATGAGCACTGCGAATCCGTTAATATTCCGGAAAGTCCGGGCTTATTAACAACGAAAAACTTAATTCATTTATATACGCCTGTAGAGGCAAAAGGCGATGCGAGTCTTTTAACAATGGTAGAAGAATTGCACCCAACACCAGCTCTTGGCGGGACACCTCGTTTGGAAGCGATGAAACTGATTCGTGATGTTGAATTGTTAGACAGAGGGTTATATGGTGCACCGATTGGCTGGATAGATGATGAAGGAAATGGTGAATTTGCGGTTGCACTTCGCTGCGGATTATTAAATGGCGCAAAAGCATCCTTATTTGCCGGGTGCGGGATTGTAATTGATTCAGTACCGCAACTTGAATATGAAGAAACAAGCTTGAAGTTTAGACCGATGCTTGGTGCTTTGGAGGAATTAATGAAATGAACAATCATATAGAAGCATTATCATATTATTTAGGCGCGTTCGTGGATGAACTGACGCGTCTAAATGTATGTGATGTTGTCATTAGTCCAGGCTCACGGTCAACACCGATTGCTCTACTAATGGAACAACATGAAGGAATGAACACATATTTACATGTAGATGAAAGATCAGCGGGATTTTTTGCGCTCGGTATCGCAAAAGCCAAAAAACGCCCTGTTGCATTATTATGTACGTCAGGAACGGCAGCAGCGAACTACTATCCAGCTGTATGTGAAGCTTTTCATTCACGAGTGCCGCTTATCGTCTTAACGGCAGATAGACCGCATGAATTAAGAGATGTTGGTGCACCACAAGCGATGAATCAATTCAATTTATACGGTACATTTGTGAAGCAATTTACAGAGATGGCACTTCCAGAAGCGAGTGAAGCGATGTATCATTATGCTCGCATGACGACGCAGCGCACGATAGCAAGCGCACTTCTAGCGCCGCAAGGACCTGTTCATCTTAATTTTCCAGTTCGCGAGCCGCTTATCCCAGATTTCTCATTAGAAAGTTTATGGGATAAAGGACGCGGAGAATATACAGGAGTAGTTCAGCAAGGGAACGTGATGATGCCGAGTGAATATGTAGATTCTCTTGTAGGGCGCCTTTCACATATGGAAAAGGGGCTTATTATTTGTGGAGATGATAGTCATTCAGAAATCGCAGCGTTTGCGGCAGAACTAGCTGAGAAAACGGGATATCCAATATTAGCGGATCCACTTTCTAACATTCGTAGCGGACATCACGATAAAACGATGGTAATCGACTGTTACGATACATTTTTACGAAATGAGCTGTTAAAAGAAACGTGGAAGCCAGAAGTTATGATTCGCTTTGGTGGTATGCCTGTTTCGAAAGCATTAACGCAGTTCATTAAAAAACAGACGAAAGCCGTTCATATCGTTGTTGAAGAATCTGGACAATGGAGAGATCCAGCTCTCGTTGCGACAGAAGTTGTACAGGCAAGTGATATTACATTTTGCAGGGCACTAATAGAAAAAATGCCAGTTATGAAAAAGAATGATTGGTTCGGAATGTGGCAACATATAAACGAAAAAACGAAGGAAACGCTTCGTGAAATGGAAACATATGAAACTGCATTTGAAGGGAAAGTTATTACGGATATCGTCCGCGTACTACCAGAAGGGGCAACATTATTTGCGAGTAATAGTATGCCAATTCGTGATACAGATTCATTCTTCTTCACATCGGATAAAAATATTCAAGTGATGGCAAACCGTGGTGTAAACGGGATTGATGGAATCATTTCGACAGCTTTAGGAGCGAGTATTATTTGCGATCCGCTCGTATTAGTTATTGGTGATTTATCATTTTATCACGATTTAAACGGATTATTAGCCGCAAAATTACATGAATTAAATATAACAATTGTCGTTGTAAATAATGACGGTGGTGGTATTTTCTCATTCTTACCACAGTATGAGAAAAAGGAACATTTCGAATCATTATTTGGAACGCCAATTGGACTTGATTACGAGCATGTTGTCAAAATGTACGGCGGTTCATTTAGCCGTGTAAATGGTTGGGAGCAATTCCGAGAAGAGGTACAAAAAGGAACGACGACGGAAGGTTTACACGTTGTAGAAATTTGTACGAACCGTGATGAAAACTTAACATTGCACCGTAAATTGTGGGCAAAAACGCAGGACGTAATTACTACATCGTTGCAAGGTGAATCAAAATGAACGTAACGCTGCAAGGTGTATCGTATGAATATGAAGTGGTCGGAAGCGGGGAACCACTTCTACTTCTTCATGGTTTTACGGGAAGCATGGAAACGTGGCGTTCCTTCGTTCCTTCTTGGAGTGAGCAGTTTCAAGTCATTTTAGTAGACATTGTGGGGCACGGAAAAACGGAAAGTCCTGAAGATGTGACTCATTATGATATTCGAAATGTAGCATTGCAAATGAAAGAACTACTAGATTACCTTCATATTGAAAAAGCGCACATACTCGGCTATTCAATGGGCGGTAGACTGGCGATTACGATGGCATGTCTATATCCAGAGTATGTACATTCTCTTTTATTAGAAAATTGTACAGCTGGGCTTGAAAGTGAAGAGGCTAGAAAAGAACGCTGTGAAAAAGATGAGCGACTTGCCGATAAAATTGAGCGAGAAGGCATCAATAGTTTTGTAACGATGTGGGAAAATATTCCGCTGTTTGAAACGCAAAAACGTTTAGCACAAAACGTACAAGAAGCAGTGCGAAAAGAAAGACTTGCTAACAATCCAAAAGGAATTGCAAATAGCTTGCGCGGCATGGGAACAGGGGCTCAGCCTTCATGGTGGAACGAGCTGCAAAACTTAAAAATACCTGTTCTTTTAATGAATGGGGAGCATGATGAAAAGTTCTTTCGCATATTAAAAAACATCGAAAAATGCGTCTCTGACGCGAAAATTGTCAAAATTGATGGTGCTGGCCATGCAATTCATGTGGAACAACCGGAAAAGTTTGATACAATAGTAAAGGGATTTCTAAAAACTATGCAGTGATGCTTTTTCATCTAAGAAGGAAGCTACACTTATAGAGGAGATCAGAAATATACAAGGAGGTAGTTGTAATGGCTATTGAATGGGTAAAAGAAGGCAATTACGAAGATATTATTTATTCAACATACAATGGTATCGCAAAGATTTCGATTAACCGTCCTGAAGTACATAACGCATTCCGTCCTAAAACGGTAATGGAGTTAATCAACGCTTTTGCACACGCTCGTGATGATGCAAATGTTGGCGTTATCATTTTAACAGGTGAAGGTGGACGTGCATTCTGTTCTGGCGGCGACCAAAAAGTTCGCGGTCATGGTGGATATGTAGGTGACGACCAAATCCCTCGTTTAAATGTATTAGACCTACAACGTCTAATTCGCGCAATTCCTAAACCAGTTATCGCAATGGTAGCAGGTTATGCAATCGGTGGTGGACACGTACTTCATATCGTATGTGACTTAACAATCGCTGCAGACAACGCTGTATTCGGACAAACAGGTCCTAAAGTAGGAAGCTTTGACGGTGGATACGGAGCTGGTTACTTAGCTCGTATGGTAGGCCACAAGAAAGCTCGCGAAATTTGGTACCTATGCCGTCAATACAGCGCACAGGAAGCGCTTGATATGGGCTTAGTAAACACAGTAGTACCATTAGAAGAGCTTGAAGCAGAAACAGTACAATGGGCACAAGAAATCTTAGCAAACAGCCCAATGGCACTTCGTTTCCTAAAAGCTGCATTCAACGCAGACACAGACGGTCTAGCTGGTATTCAACAACTAGCTGGAGATGCAACGTTATTGTACTACACAACTGACGAAGCAAAAGAAGGTCGCGACGCGTTCAAAGAAAAACGCAGTCCGGACTTCGGTCAATTCCCTCGTTTCCCGTGATCAAACCAGAAGCGGAGCCGACTGTTTAGCCTCGTAGGCTAAGGTTCTTTCGCACAGAAAGTGTTTTTTACTTTCTCGTGCGGAAGGTTCTTAGACGGAATGGGCTAGGAGGCGCAGCTAGATGAGATCAAAAGCGGAAGCGGCTCGTTTAGAACAAGAGGGCGTTGGAACTCCTGACGTAGAGGCGCTTTTTGCCTCGTAGGAAGAAGTGAAGCCACCAAATGTTCTAGCTGCTGTAGCTAGATGAAACCAAAAGCGGAAGCAGCTCGTTCAGAATGTGAGGGGGATGGAGCTTCTGACAAAGAGGCGCTTTTTGCCTCGTAGGAAGAAGTGAAGCCACCGAACGTTCTAGCTGCCGTAGCTAGATGAGATCAAACCGGAAACAAAACAACTAAGAGACTTGATGTCATATCAAGTCTCTTTCTTTCATGAAAGGAGAATGAATATGATGGAGACGATGCCGAATTGGTTAATGCAACGTGCATTTTTAACACCAGATCGCACTGCAATTGAAATAGAGGATGAAAAGGTTACTTTTATGCAGCTGCATGAAAAAGTAGTATCTGTTTGTGAACACCTTTCATATGTTGGGATAAAGCGTGGGCAAAAGGTGGCTGTTCTGATGAAAAATGGTATGGAGATGATTACAGTTATTCACGCCCTATCTTACGTAGGTGCAGTAGCTGTGCTTTTAAATACGCGTCTTTCAAGAGAAGAGCTACTTTGGCAAATGGATGATGCTGAAGTTATTTGTTTAGTGACGGATCAAGATTTCGAGGCTAAAGATGTTCCTGTATATTCATTTGCCGAAGTGATGAATGGACCAAAGGCGGAAGCCTCTATACATGAAGAATTCTCTTTAGAAGAAGCGATGACAATCATTTATACGTCAGGGACGACAGGGAAACCGAAAGGCGTTATTTTAACATACGGTAATCACTGGGCAAGCGCAGTCGGTTCTTCGCTTAATTTAGGACTTCGTGATGATGATTGCTGGTTAGCTTGTATGCCGATGTTCCACGTTGGCGGTCTTTCCCTTTTAATGAAAAACATTATGTACGGAATGCGCATTTTACTCGTTCCGAAATATGATGCGAATTTCATTCATAAAGCACTTCAAACGAGAGGTGTTACGATCATTTCTGTCGTTTCTAAAATGTTAACTGATTTATTAGAGATACTTGGAGGAGAGACATATCCATCTTCTTTACGATGCATGTTACTTGGCGGAGGACCAGCCCCGAAACCACTACTAGAAACATGTGTAGAAAAAGAAATTCCTGTGTATCAAACGTATGGTATGACAGAAACGTCGTCGCAAATTTGTACGTTATCCGCAGATTATATGTTAACGAAAGTAGGATCAGCTGGAAAACCACTATTTCAGTGTCAACTTCGTATTGAAAAAGACGGCGTAGTAGTACCGCCGTTTGCAGAAGGCGAGATCGTAGTAAAAGGACCGAACGTAACAGGTGGTTATTTTAACCGTGAAGATGCGACGCGCGAAACCATTCAAAACGGATGGCTTCATACTGGTGATCTCGGTTATTTAGATGAAGAAGGATTTTTATACGTACTAGATCGCCGCAGTGATTTAATTATTTCTGGCGGAGAGAATATATATCCGGCTCAAATTGAAGAAGTGTTACTCTCTCATCCGATGGTAGCGGAAGCCGGTGTTGTCGGTATGACTGACGATAAATGGGGACAAGTACCCGCTGCTTTTGTTGTGAAAAGTGGAGAGGTAACAGAAGAAGAAATCCTTCATTTTTGCGAGGAGAAATTAGCGAAATATAAAGTGCCGAAGAAAGCGTGTTTCTTAGAGGAATTACCACGAAATGCTTCGAAAAAATTGTTAAGAAGAGAGTTAAGACAATTAGTGGAGGAGATGTAAGTGGAAATAAAAAAAGCGACACTTTATATAACAGAAATGCCACTCGTCATTCCGTTTGCTGCAAGCTACGGAACGTATGAAAAGCGTGAGAGTATCGTCATTGAATTAGAAGATACGGACGGATACATTGGATTTGGTGAAGTCGTTGCTTTTTCTGAACCGTGGTATACGGAAGAAACGGTGAAGACAGCACTGCATGTACTGCAAGACTTTTTATTACCTGATTTATTAAAGGCTGAAATTTCTCATCCGAATGAAATGCCGAGTTTGTTCCAGCATATAAAGAGAAACCGAATGGCAAAGGCAGGAATCGAAGGGGCTGTTTGGGATTTATATGCAAAGCGTCAAAAGAAGTCATTAGCGACATTACTTGGCGGAACGAAGTCTGAAATTGAAGTCGGTGTTGTAATTGGAATCAATACGATTCCGGTTATGTTAAAACAAATCGAGAAGTACGCGGAAGAAGGATACGAGCGTTTTAAAGTAAAAATAAAGCCAGAGCATGATTACGAATTATTGAAAGAAATTCGTAAAGAGTTCCCGCATATCCCGTTAATGGCTGATGCAAATTCAGCGTACACGTTAGCGGATACGGAGAAACTGAAACGATTAGATGAATTTCAATTGCTGATGATTGAGCAACCGCTAGCGGATTATGATTTTCTTGATCATGCACAGCTGCAAAAGAAAATTGAAACGCCGATTTGTTTAGACGAAAGTATCCATAGTTTAGAAGACGCGCGCGTTGCGATTACGCTTGGCAGTTGCCGCATCGTTAATATTAAACCAGGGCGAGTGGGCGGATTAACGGAGTCGATTCAAATCCATGATTATTGTATGGAGCATAACATACCTGTTTGGTGCGGAGGTATGGTAGAGATGGGGATTTCACGAGCTCAAAATGTTGCTCTCGCCTCATTGCCGAACTTTACGATTCCAGGAGATATATCTGCCTCTAGTAGACATTGGGAGAGGGATATTATTTCGCCGGAAGTGATGCTTGAGGGCGGGAAAGTGATTGTACCGCAAAGTGTTGATGCTGAGTATGAAGTTGACCGCGGAAGGTTAGCGGAAATTACGAAGCAGCGGATAGTTTTGGAGCGGTGAATTTAATATTTAATCAGGATGCCCGCAAATAGAGATAGGATTTTGTCGTTAATTGTCGGTAAGTCGATATATTAAAAAAATCGTTGATATATTTCAAGTTATGTTCGATATATTTGGAAAATCGTCGATATAATTTCATTTACTATCACAGTACAATACGAAAAGGTTACTCCTGCGAGTAACCTTTTCGTATTGTACAAATTGGATAGACTAGTTTACAATCGAGCGTATAAAGTGAAACTTTAATCAGTGGGGGCATCCCCACTGATTATTAGTTGAACCAATCGGGCTTTTATGGGCAGTTGATCTTCCACCTAACTTCTTTGATTCACCCGAATTTTGAGGTGGGAGTCTTACTGCCCGCAAATAGCGGGGTAAAGGGGGAGTAAAATGAAGTGCATTTCAATTTTAATAGTGGATGATGAGGCAGAAATTGCTGATTTAATTGAGATACATTTAGAAAAAGAAGGGTACCATGTTGTGAAGGCAGCGGACGGGGAAGAGGCAATTCATATTATTGAAACGCAGCCAATCGACTTAGTGGTTTTAGATATTATGATGCCGAAAATGGATGGGTATGAAGTGACGCGTCAAATTCGCGCGAAGCATCATATGCCAATCATTTTTTTAAGTGCGAAAACATCTGATTTTGATAAGGTGACAGGTCTTGTATTAGGTGCAGATGATTATATGACGAAACCTTTTACACCTATTGAATTAGTCGCACGTGTAAATGCACAATTACGCCGATTTCTTACACTAAATCAGCCGAAAGTAGCGGCGAATAAATCTGCTTTAGAGGTAGGAGGAGTCGTTATCGATCCTGAGCGAAGAACAGTAAATGTGTACGGAGAACAAGTTGAATTAACACCGAAAGAGTTTGATATTTTATATTTATTAGCGAGCCATCCGAAGAAAGTGTACAATGTGGAAAATATTTTTCAGCAAGTATGGGCAGATGATTATTATGAAGGCGGAAATACAGTTATGGTACATATTCGTACATTGCGGAAAAAACTTGGGGAAGATAAAAGAAAGAATAAATTAATAAAAACAGTGTGGGGGGTAGGTTATACTTTCAATGGGTAACATGATGAAAAGTTTTCGATTTAAAATGATTGCCTTATTTGCGTTAAGTATGGTGCTCGCAGCAACTGTAACTTATATAATTTATAAAGGATTGCAGCTGTATTATAAAACGATGGTGCGCTACGAAGAGCCTTTAGCGCAATTTCGGTCAATGGTAAGGGAATTTGGAGACATTAACTTCTTTTTAATTTTCTTTATTCCGTTATCTATTATCTTTTTCTTCTTTTTAACAAAACCGTATTTAAAATACTTTGATGAAATTTCTAATGGAATTCATCATCTTTCAAATGGAGATTTTACAAAACAAGTTCAAGTTTCATCAAATGATGAATTTGGAAATATCGCGCGTGAAATAAATGTTGCGAGTGAGAAATTAAAAGAAGCGGTTGAACGAGGAGACTTTGCGGAAAGTAGTAAAGATCAGCTCGTTGTGAATTTGGCTCATGATTTAAGAACGCCATTAACATCCGTGTTAGGATATTTAGATTTAATTCTTAAAGATGAGAACTTAACAAAAGAACAAATTAAACATTTTTCCACGATTGCATATACGAAATCGCAAAGGCTAGAAAGTTTAATCGATGAGTTATTTGAAATTACACGTATGAATTATGGCATGTTAAAGTTGGATACAAAGCCGATCGATGTAAATGAGCTACTTATACAGTTAGATGAGGAATTGTATCCGTTATTAGAAAAACATCATTTAGAAGCTAGATTGAATGTTGATCCTCATTTGCCGATTAACGGTGATGGAAAATTGTTAGCTAGAGTATTTGAAAACCTGTTAACAAATGCCGTTCGATATGGATATGATGGGCAATTTGTTGATATGAATGGGTATATCGATAATGAAGAAGTTGTCGTACAAGTTATTAATTACGGAGATAGCATTCCAGAAGAAGATTTACCGTATCTTTTTGATATGTTTTATACAGGTGATAAATCGAGAACTGAGAACCGTGGCGGGACAGGCCTTGGACTATTTATTGCGAAAAATATTGTTGAGCAGCATAACGGTACGATTTCTGCTGAAAGTAATATAGTTAGAACGGTATTTGAAGTGAGATTACCAAAAGACGAGACTTAACAATTTAATAAAAATTTAAACTTTACCCCACTTTTTATTTTAATAGTTTTTTCTATTCTATACGTAAGTTACGTTAAGGAGGAACTAGAAATGAAAAAGTGGGTATTTATTTCTCTTTTTATAGCATGCACAATCTGTGTGGGCGTTTATATATCACCGTTATTTCAAAAAGAAATCGATGTTAAAATTGCAGAAAAAGATAATAAGGTAAGAGCTGCGAATACTGAAAAGATAGAGATTACAAAAGAGGAGATTTATAAAGGTAATCTGTTATTAGTTAATAAAGATTACCCAGTAAAAAAAGATAGCATTAGGCCTGACATTATAAATGTAAATCATAATAGTGAATTAGTAAGAGGTTACGTAATATTTGATAGAAATCTTCGTTTATCAAAGGATGTTGTAAAAAAGTTTTTAAACGTTGTCGATGCGGCTGGAAAAGATGGCGTACAACATTTCTTAATGAGTAGTGGCTATCGAGATTTTAAAGAGCAAAGTAAATTATATAAAGAAATGGGATCAGATTATGCACTTCCAGCAGGATATAGTGAACATAATTTAGGATTATCACTCGACGTTGGATCTACGCAAAAGAAAATGGAGAGAGCCCCTGAAGGAAGATGGATTGAAGAGAACGTATGGAAGCACGGCTTTGTATTACGCTATCCAAAAAATAAAAGTCATATTACAGGTATTCAATATGAGCCATGGCATATCCGTTACGTCGGTCTACCTCATAGTGCAATTATGCAAAAAAAGAATTTCACACTAGAGGAATATTTAGATTTCTTAAAAGAGGAAAAAGAGATTTCAACTGAAGTAGAAGGTAAGAAATATACGGTTTCTTATTATAAGGTTTCGGGGAATATGAAAGTGAATGTTCCAGCGAATAAGCAGTATGAAATTTCGGGGAATAATATGGACGGGGTTATTGTGACGTTTCAGGAATAGATAAAGAGGTTGTTCCGTTTTGGGACAGCCTTTTCTTATATAAGAAAGGAATTGACGTTTTTTTCGGTAAATCGATATTTCTTGTTGAATCGTTGATATATTTTGAGTTACGGTAGATATATTTGAAAAATCGTTGATATATTGCAGGTTATGATAGATATATTCGAAAAATCGTTGATATAATTTCCGAGACTATCATCATTTTAGAGGAGCATCTTTTTTATTTACTTTTAAACATTATAACGTTATATTTACTTCTCCTTTTTTTTATGTTACGCTAAACGTGTGAAAGACATATAAAATGAAATTTTAATGTAAGCGTATTCTTATGGCTTCTTATAGAAAAGGGTGGAAGTACAATGACAGAACGATTCGTACTACGTAATGTGAAACGTGTGAACGGGGAAGAGATTGACATTGTAATTGAAAATAATAAAATCGCACAGGTGATGAAAGCTGGTGCTGGCGAGGGTGGAACGATTTTTGATTACTCGGGTACTTACGTATCGAGTGGCTGGATTGATTTGCACGTTCATGCTTTTCCAGAGTTTGATCCGTATGGTGATGAGGTGGATGAAATTGGCGTTAAGCAAGGGGTAACGACAATTGTTGATGCAGGTAGCTGCGGAGCTGATCGCATTGCAGATTTAGTACAAAGTAGAGAGCAGGCAAAAACGAATTTATTTGCCTTTTTAAATATTTCTCGCATCGGTTTGAAACGAATTGATGAATTATCCAATATGGAATGGATAGATAAAGAGAAAGTAATAGAAGCAGTAGAAAAGTATAAAGATGTAATCGTTGGGTTAAAAGCGAGAATGAGTAAAAGTGTCGTTTGTGATAGTGGAATTGAACCGCTTCATGTAGCCCGCGATTTATCTCGTGAAACATCATTACCGATTATGGTACATATCGGTTCAGCGCCACCTCGCATCGAGGAAGTTGTACCTCTTTTAGAAAAAGATGATGTCATTACACATTACTTAAACGGGAAAGAAAATAATTTATTTGATGAAGAAGGCAAACCGCTACCTGTATTACTAGATGCAGTGAATCGCGGCGTACATTTAGATGTTGGTCACGGTAATGCTAGTTTTTCTTTTAAAGTAGCAGAAGCGGCGAAGCGTCACGGTATTGCCTTTAATACAATTAGTACAGATATTTACCGGAAGAATCGTATACACGGCCCAGTGTATAGTATGGCTCACGTTCTTTCGAAATTCCTTTACTTAGGTTATCCGCTAGAAGAAGTAATTGATGCGGTTACGAAAAATGCGGCAGAGTGGCTGAAAAAACCAGAGCTTGGCCGTATTCAAGAAGGCGATATTGCAAATTTAACTTTATTTACGGTGAAAGATGAACCGATTACGTTAATTGATTCAGAAGGGGATCAGCGCATTGCTGAAAGAAGAATTGATACGAAAGGGGTTGTAATCAATGGGTCATTCATTGAATGCTAAGTACGGATTAAAAAGAGTAATTAATGCGAGCGGTAGAATGAGTATTTTAGGTGTATCAGCTCCTACAGATACAGTTATGGATGCGATGAAACATGGTGGACAAAATTATGTGGAAATTGCAGATTTAGTAGATAAAGCAGGAGACCATATTGCGAGAATTCTAGATTCAGAGGCAGCGGTCGTTGTGAATTCAGCATCGAGCGGAATTGCACTTTCTATCGCTGGTATCGTGACAGAAGGAAATCGCCGTAAAAGTGAAAGACTTCATCAAGAGGTCATCGCGAAAAACGAAGTGATTATGTTAAAAGGTCATAACGTTCAGTATGGTGCTCCTGTTGAAACGATGATTTACTTAGGCGGCGGTAAGCTTGTAGAAGTCGGCTACGCAAATGAAGGGAAAGCAGAGCATATTGAAGATGCGATTGGTGAAAATACAGCAGCAATTCTATATGTGAAATCCCATCATGCCGTGCAAAAAAATATGATTTCTGTTGAAGAAGCATGGGAAGTTGCGCAGCGAAATAACGTACCACTTATCGTCGATGCGGCAGCTGAAGAAGATATTCAAAAGTACGTAAAGTATTCAGACCTTGCCATTTATAGCGGTTCAAAGGCAATTGAAGGACCAACTTCTGGTATTGTCGGCGGGAAACGAAAATATATCGAGTGGCTGAAAGTGCAATTACATTGCATCGGAAGAAGTATGAAAGTTGGAAAAGAAACAACTTTCGGCTTACTTCAAGCACTTGATGAGTACGGAGTAAAAGAAGATAAGAGTGAGCAAGAAAAAGAGTTATTACAAGTACTTATGCCGCTAAAAGAATTAAACGGTGTAAATGTAACGATAGTTCAAGATGAAGCAGGAAGAGCAATCTTTAGAGCGCGTATTCACATTAACGAGAACGAGTTAAATAAATCAGCAAAAGACGTCGTAACAGCATTACGAGAAGGGGAAATCGCAATTTATACACGTGATTACGGAGTAAGACAAGGATTCTTTGATATTGATCCACGTCCACTTCAAGGTGATGACATACATGTAATTGAAGAAAAAATGAGAGAAATTGTAGGGGGAAACTAAAATGACAAACATTCAAAAACGTTTTTATAAAGGCCGCGTAGCATTAAATGTATTAGCGAACAATATCGAAAATGCGAAAGACATTTTTGAGGCAGCAGAAGGTTATGTAGTTGTTGGAGTGTTATCAAAAGACTATCCAACAGTAGAAGAGGCAGTTAAAGCGATGAAAGCATACGGAAAAGAAATTGATGACGCTGTATCAATCGGACTAGGAGCAGGAGATAATCGCCAAGCAGCAGTTGTAGCTGAAATTGCGAAGCATTATCCTGGTAGCCATATTAACCAAGTGTTCCCTTCAGTTGGAGCGACACGTGCAAATCTTGGCGGAAAAGATAGCTGGATTAATAGTTTAGTATCACCAACAGGAAAAGTAGGGTACGTAAACATTTCTACTGGTCCAATTAGTGCAGCTGGAGAAGAAAAAGCAATCGTTCCAATTAAAACAGCAATCGCACTTGTACGTGATATGGGCGGAAATTCATTGAAGTACTTCCCAATGAAAGGTTTAGCTCATGAAGAAGAATATCGCGCAGTTGCGAAAGCATGTGCGGAAGAAGGCTTTGCATTAGAGCCAACAGGCGGAATTGATAAAGAAAACTTTGAAACAATTTTACGTATCGCATTAGAGGCAAATGTAGAGCAAGTTATCCCGCACGTGTACTCTTCTATTATTGATAAAGAAACTGGTAATACGAAAACAGAAGATGTGCGTGAGTTATTAGCGGTAGTGAAGAAGCTAGTTGATCAATATGCGTAAGAAAATTGCAGCATTTGGCGAAGTAATGATGCGCCTGCAAGTACCAGGATATGAATTGTTGTCACAAGCTAACACATTAAATTACTCATTTTCTGGTACAGGTGTGAACGTTGCAGCGGCGCTTTCTCATCTAGGACATGAAGGTTTTCTTATTTCAACTTTACCGGAAAACTCGGTTGGAGATGCTGCGGTATCGCACATTCAAAAGTTAGGCATTCGGGCACCGTTTATTTCAAGAGGCGGTAAATATGTCGGCATGTACTTTTTAGAAAATGGATTTGGAGCACGTGCAAGCCGCGTTACATATTCAAATCGATTAGAAAGCAGCTTCAATACGGCATGTGAAGAGATGTACCAATTTGAAGAAATCGCAAAGGAAATTGATATCGTTCATTTTTGCGGGATTACACTTGCGATGAATGATACGGTGCGCCATCATATGAAATCTTTAGCGAAAGCAGTGAAAGAAAACGGAGGAACTGTCGTCTTTGATTGCAACTATCGTCCATCTCTTTGGGGAGAAGACGGGTATGAGCAAGCGAAAACGCATTATGAAGAAATGCTAGCTCTTGCTGATATCGTTATGATGAACGAAAAAGATGCAATGTACGTTCTTGGAATGAAAACAGAGGAGACAGAGCGAGAGGCGCAACTTGTTGATCTTATTCCAAAGGTTGCTGAAACATATCATATCGCTACAATTGCTGGTACACATCGCTCTATTAATAGCGATAATACACACTCGCTTCGCGGGTTTATATGTAAAGATGGTGCGTTCACTTTTGCAAAAACACTTACGTTTTCTGTATATGATAGAATAGGTGCTGGAGATGCTTATACGAGCGGGATTATTCATGGCGAGATAGAAGAGTTTGCACCAGAGAAAGCTGTTTCATTTGCGTCAGCAGCTGGAATGCTTGCACATACAATCGTCGGTGATACGCCAATGTCATCAGAGAAGGATATACTTCGGGCAATGACGGCATCAGTAGGTGATGTAGAAAGGTAGTGGGTGTAACGGTGAACGTAACGAGGAAAAAAGGACCATTATATTTACAAATAAAAAATATTATTCGTGATCGAATATTGCATGGTGTATATGCGATTCATACGAATATTCCTTCCGAACCGCAGTTAGAAGAAGAGTTCAAAGTGAGCAAAATTACAGTGCGTAATGCGATTAAAGAACTTGCTCAAGAAGGATATTTAGAAAAGAAAAGCGGTAAAGGAACGAAAGTGATCCGCAATACTTCTGCGACAAAGTTGTCAAAGGGTAAGAAATTTACAGAAGTGTTAGTGGAAGAAGGATATAAAGTACAGAAGAAATTGCTCAAAGCAGAAATCGTTCATAATGAAGAAGGAACGGTGCCATTTCGATTATTCGGTAAGGAAAGTTTTCGCATTGAACGTTTATATACGTTAAATGATGCACCATACATTCATTATACGCACTATTTCTCAGCACACATGGCAAGTACAGATTTATCGGACTTTGACTTGCAATCGCTTTACGATTTAGTGGAAGACCGAGGTATACATTTGGAAAACTTCAGAGATGAATTCGCTGTTGGGCTTGCGCCTAGTTTCGTTGCAGAAGCGTTAGGTGAAAAAGAGGGGACAGCGCTATTAAAACGTATGCGCTATTCTTACGATGAAGTTGGAGAAGTAATTGAATATAGCGAAGGCTACTACAATACAGAAATGCAGCATTATGTAGTGAATTATGACGTATAAAAGGAGGGTATTCGCCCTCTTTTTTTATAAAGCGTTTCATTAGATTCATCCCGCACCAATTAGGTGTTTATTGCCTGCAAATACGGGATAAAAGTAAGGGGAATGAGAGATGGATATATACTTATTAATCGTCACGTTATTTGCAATCGCGATTGTTATTTTAGGGGTATCATGGTGGAAATGGCATGCATTTATTAGTTTAACAGTTGCGAGTTTATTTTTAGCTATCATGTCTGGATTGAATTTGACGAAAATAGTGACTGCCTATGAAACTGGTGTTGGTAGTGTACTAGGGCATCTAGTTGGTATTTTAGCTCTCGGAACAATTTTAGGAAAAATGATGTCCGATTCAGGGGCCGGCATGCAAGTGGCAGACTTCTTTATTCGATTTTTCGGTGTAAAGAAACTACCGTGGGCTATGTTATTTGCAGGATTTGTTATAGGGATTCCAGTATTTTTTGAAGTGGGAATCGTCATTTTATTACCACTTGTTATTTCAATTCGAAAAACGACGAAGCAAAATATATTATTAATTGCGTTACCTGTCATTGCGGGATTATCTATTGTGCATGGGCTAGTGCCACCACATCCAGGGGCGATGACAGCAATCGGTATTTATAACGCGAACTTAGGAAAGGTACTTTTATATTCATTAATTATCGCGTTACCAACAGCCATTATCGCAGGACCGATATTTGCAAAGTGGGTGCATAAAAGGGTTATACCTGAAAATGAACCAGAGCTTGTTCGAGTTACGACAGTATCAACTGATTTACCGAGTCGTAAAGTTTCATTTTTTATTATTTTATTACCAGTTGTATTGATGATTTTATCAGTAGTGGCACCATATATTTCATTACCGAAAAAGATAACTGAATTTTTTGTATTTATAGGAAGTCCAGTAATTGCTTTACTTATTTCATGTTTTGCAGCATTTTATTTACTTGGAATAAGACAAGGAATTAATAAAAAGGTCATTAAAAAATTAACGGACGAAAGTTTACTACCGGTCGGTTCCATTATTTTAATTATCGGTGCAGGCGGTGGATTTAAACAAATATTAATTGAAAGCGGCGTTGGAACGGCGATTGCACAAATGGCAGAACATATATCGTTATCACCAATTGTATTAGCTTTTATGGTAGCTGGATTAATTCGAATTGCAACAGGTTCAGCGACAGTAGCATTAACGACAGCAGCAGGAATTGTTTCACCAGTTATTCAGCACATGTCAGGTGTAAATTTAGAATTGCTCGTTATTGCAACAGGTGCGGGATCATTAATGTTTTCTCACGTAAATGATGCAGGATTCTGGCTTGTAAAAGAGTATTTAGGATTAACGGTGAAGGAAACGTTTAAAACGTGGACGGTACTTGAGACATTGTTATCATTTATTGCATTTGGCTTTGCGCTTTTATTAAATACTTTTATTTAGAAGATACCTTAATTGGTATCTTTTTTTTGATGAAGCCCATTTCCAAAAACAAGCCCGTTTTTAGGTGAGCCAAGCTTCCTATTCGCCCTGAAAACATACTATAAATGGAATCCCCTCATTTAGAGCAAGGTGAACTTGTTATGAATGATACTAAAGGAGGAATAGAGTAATGAGCGAAAAGTGTGAACACAGACATGATGATTGTAACCGCAGAAACCATGGTTGCGGAGGCGGTTTTGCGCTTCTAATCGTATTGTTTATTTTATTAATTATCATCGGTGCTAGCTGCTTCGGCGGAGGCGGAGGCGGTTGTGGTTATGGTGGTTACGGCGGTTATGGCGGCGGCTATGGTGGATATTGCTGCTAATTAAAAACTATTGAAAATAGCCTTGTGCATTATGCACAAGGCTATTTTATTCATATTTTTATATGCTGTGATAATTTATTAATGTACAGAGAACGGATTAAGAAGAAGAAAATAATCTCGATAATCCCGAAAAAGGTGAGTACAATCAATAACTCTTTTAGTAAAGAAAAAGCGAACATGCTTTGTAAAAACTTAACCGCAAATAACGTGTGAACACCAGCAACGATATAAGGAACGAAAAATAAAATTCCTAATTGAATCGTTGCAGAGCGAAACATTTCTGATTCAGTTAAGCCTAGTTTTGTAATCGTAATGTATTTTTGTTTTTCATTCGTTAAGTCGTTATACATACGGAAGTATAAAACGCTAGCCGCACCGATAAAGAAGATAAAGCCAAGAAATGCCCAAATAAAGAATTGAGCAACTGCATTTTCTTTATTATGGAGTAACTCATCAGTAGCTGTATAAATATTAAAAGGAACGGGAGATGCATGCTTATCGTCTTTATGTGCCTCATAATATTTTTCGGTGTCATTACTAATACTTTTTAATATATTTTTTGTTGGAATAATTGCATTTTCCCAATTATCCACGAAGTAGTTATAAACTGTAATGGTTTCAATATGAGGAATCATAGTATCGATTGCATAATCTTGCATAATAACTAAATTTGCTAATGCAAATGGTGGTGCTATCCCTTTATTAATAAATCCCTTTATATAAAACTCCTTTTTATTGGATTCAAGCGTAATTGTATTTTGTTTTACAAATGGATTTGATACAAGGTTTAATAGCTCTGGTGAATAGCCAGAAATAATGTAAACTTCTTTTGAATCAAGGGTGATTGTAGGTCTCTTTAACTGTTTAGCAATTTCGTTATAATCACTCATTTTCATAATTGCAATCTCTTCTTTTGAAGCAGTATCTTTTAAAAGCGTAAATTTATATTTTTTATATTGAAAATGAGCATTGGAAAGTTCGGATTCAATAGTATTAACGTGCTTTCGTTCAAGGGAATGATCCCCTTCTAATTTGTATGTGAAGGGAATAGGATATCGCTCTAGTATCGACGCTTTTGTATTATTATTCGCAGCAAATAGTCCGATAATAATCGTAAATGCAAGCGCAGATAGCATAGAAACGATAAAGAGTACATTAATATTACTACGGGTACGAGAAACTAAATCTGAAATCCATAACATATTTATTTGTTTCAAATAAAAATTTCTTCGTTTCTTTAAAATATAGATAAAGAGAAGAAATGTTTGTGAAAAGAATAAATATGTCCCGACTACTACGAGCGGTAAAATAGATAGCATAATTAAGAATACGGATCCATTTTGCACATTTTTTTCGGTTACGTAGCCTTGCGGGTAACCGGCAATATAATAGCATAACCCTAAACAAGTTAAAGCAAATATCGAAATGAGTATAGACGGCCTTTTTTCGGCTGTCACTTTCTTGTTCCCTTTAATAAGGTGGACTGTTTTACGAGTACGAATAAACATTGGTGTAAACGTAGAAACGATTAAAAATAAAATGATAAACGTTACGGTTGTCACGATAATTGCTTCTGTTGGCCAATATAAATAAAGGCCTTTCGCACTTGTTAATTTCGAAGTGACTAATAAGAAAAAGTTAGAAAATACAAGCCCACCTTGTATACCGATAAAAATAGATAATATCCCGATGATCATGTTTTCAGTAAATAAAAGTCTTTTTAATTGTCTCTGTGAGATACCGAGAATCGTGAGTATCCCGAATTGCTGCTTCCGAACATTTAAAAAGGTTCCGATTGAATATAAGAGAAAGAAGAACGAGAACATAACGATAACGAATTGAGCTGTACTAGCTAAATTCATTAGAGGATCTCGATCTTGAAAGTTTTGTACACTTTGTAAGCGCGGATGATATGCGTATACAGTAAATGAAAAGAAAACCATGATAGAAAAAGCACTACTTACAAAATAAGCGAAATATGCTTTAGAATTACGCGAGACATTTTTAAATGCAAATTGCCAAAATGTCATCCACGTCTTCCTCCTAATAATGCTAAAACATCTAATATTTCTTGATAAAACTTCTCGCGATATAGCCCGCGGTGTAGTTCGTTGTAAAGCTCGCCATCTTTAATGAAAATGACACGGTTACAATAACTTGCTGCAAACGGATCATGCGTAACCATTAAAATCGTTGCATCTTCTTCTTTATTTAATTTCGTAAATAACTCCATTACATCGATTGCTGCTTTCGAATCTAAATTTCCTGTCGGTTCATCGGCAAGTAGAAGTGACGGGTGATGAATAACAGCACGTGCTACTGCGGTACGCTGTGCTTGTCCTCCAGAAACTTCAAAAATACGTTTATCCAAAATATGATCAATTCCAAGTTTCTTGGAAATATTATCAAGCTTTTCATCCATCTCTTTTAATGGAACATTATCCAAAGTTAAAGGTAGTACGATATTTTCACCGATTGTTAATGTATCTAGTAGGTTAAAGTTTTGGAAAACAAATCCTAACTCTTGGCGACGAAAAATAGCTAACTTCTCTCTACGAAATGTGTGTGGTTTCTTTCCGTTAATAACGACGTCACCAGAAGTAGGAGAATCAATTGTGGAGATAACGTTTAAAAATGTAGATTTCCCGCTCCCAGAGGGTCCCATAATGGCAACGAATTCTCCTTTATCTACATGTAAATTTATATTTTTTAAAGCGGTATGAGGGACTTTTCCCTCATACACTTTTGAGACGTTTTTTATGTGTAAAACTTCTTCCATAATAATCACCTTTCTATCTGTTAAAACTTAATGTGTTGTGATAATTTTTGCATATAAAAGGAACGAATTAAAAGGAAAAATAGAATTTCAACTGTTCCAAAAATCATAAGTACGACTGTAATTTCAGCGAAGAACGAGAGATTTAATACTTCTTGTAACATCTTTGTCGCAAACATCGTATGGATCGACGCCATAATGTATGGAACAAAGAAAAGAATCGCAAGTTGAATGGTAGCAGATCGCTTCATTTCGGATTCTGTTAAACCAATTTTCGTAATCGTTACATACTTTTCTTGCTCATTTGTTAAATCTGTATACATTCGGAAGTAAAGAACACTACCAGCACCAATAAAGAAAATAACACCAAGGAAAGTTCCGATTAAGAAAAATGAAGCGACATTTAGTTTCGTTTTGTATAGAGAGTCACTTGCTTCACTTGCATGGAATGGTGCATGTTCTGCTTGAATCGATGCATTGTCGTTACTGATTTTTGTTATAAATGCAGCACCGATATTATATGCCTTTTCCCAATTCGGCACTTTGAAGTTATATACACTCATTTGTTTGGAAATAGTTGATAAGCCTTCTACATTTTCATCAGATATAATGAGTAACTTCGGTACTAACCAGTTTGGGAACGGACTAGTACTTTTATAATCCTTCACTTTCAAATGTAAAGAGTTTTGAGTAAGTGTAAGACTATCTTTTTTTTCTTTATCATAAAATGTTCCAATGAAATGATCATCTATTTCTTTCATAAGGATATAAGATTCATTATTCTTTACGATGAGTGGATCCAAGTTTAATGCATTAGCGAGTACATTATAGTCACTTTGTTTCATTACATGATAGAGCTGCGTGTTATCTTCAGCTAAAGATACTTCGTATATATCCGTTTTAAATTTTTCATAAGTAAATTGTTCTTCATTAAATTTTTGTTCTAACCAGTTTAAATGTTCATCACTTAACGTGTTTTCAGTATGTGATAAATAAGTAAAAGGGAACGGGTTTTTTCTTATTTCATTAAACTTTGTAAACTTCCCAAAACCATATAAAAATGTAATCATTGTAAAAGCGAGCGTTGATAGCATCGCTACTATAAAGAGCATATTAATATTCGTTCGAATGCGTGATGCTAAATCCGAAATCCAAAGCATATTAATGCGTTTCATATAAAACGTTCTTCGCGCTTTTAATATACGAATGAGTAAAAAGCTAATTTGCGAGAAGAAAAAATATGTTCCAGCTGCAATAAGAGATGGGATGACAAATATACTAGAGACGGCATATAAAAGCCCAATGATGTCACCTAGCGACAGAAAATATAATGGATTTGCGGCTAACGCATATCCAGATATTAAACATATCGCACCAAATAGGGAGATGAGCAGGGATGCTTTTCTTTCTTTTTGTTTTGTTCCTTCTTTTAAAAGACGTACAGCTTTTCTCGTACGAATGAGCATCGGTGTAAAAGATGATACGAGAATAAAGAGCCCGAGAAAGATGATGATAGTTAAAATAATGGCGCTTGTAGGCCAATATAAATATAAACCAGGTACATGTGTAATTTTGGCGGTAACTAATAAAAAGAACTGTGAAAAGACAAGTCCAAGTTGAATGCCGAAAAAGATGGAAAGAACACCAATTAGCATGTTTTCTAGAAATACGAGTCTCTTTAATTGTTTTTGAGATATGCCAAGTACTGTTAAAATCCCAAATTGCTTTTTTCGTACTTTTAAGAAAGTACCGATTGAATATAGTAAAAAGAAAAATGAAAAGAATACAATGACAATTTCTGAAATTGTCATTAATATGCTCAAAGCATAATTAACGTCTGTCATATGCAATTTCGGATGAAATAAATAAACTGCAAATGAGAAAAAAATTGCGATGGAGAACGCACTGCTTACAAAATAGGCGAAATAAGCTCTGGCGTTCCGTGTGACGTTTTTAAATGCAAACTGCCAAAATGTCATTTGCCTAGCCTCCTAGTAGGATGAAGATGAAAAGAGTATAAGAAATACTCTTTTCATTAAGTTTGTTTTAAATGATTTGTCCACTCGTGTACTGTGATAATTTTTGCATATAAAGCGAACGAATGAAGAAGAAAAATACAATTTCAACGAATCCAAAAATAATAAGAACGGCTGAAACTTCTTTGAACAAAGATAAACCAATTACATCTTGTAGCATTTTCGTTGCGAACATTGTATGAATGGATGCCATAATGTACGGAACGAAAAATAAAATACTAAGCTGAATGGTTGCAGATATTTTCATCTCTACATCTGTTACACCAATTTTTGAAATTGCTACATATTTTTCTTGTTCATTCGTTAAATCAGTATACAGTCTAAAATAAAGAACGCTACCTGCTCCAATAAAGAAAATGACACCTAAGAATGTCCCGATTAGGAAGTATGCGGCACTTCCTGATGTAATTCTATATAATGAGCCTGCTGATTCATAGGAGCGTATAAGGGGTCCTTCGTATTGGAATTCCTGTCGATCTCTTTGTATTTTTTTCATAAAATCATCAGCAATTTCATACGTCTTTTCCCAGTTTTGTACGTTATAATTGTACGCTGCTACATGCTTTGTTGTATTTGGTAAGTTGTTTACAACAGCGTCAGGTAAAATTAAAGTTTGATATGAAAAGTCAGAGGGAATGGCCCCTACTTGTTCATATCCTTTTACTTGTAATGTCGTATTTGTGCTAGAAAGTGTAATGGATTTTCTATTGTAGCTTGGCTCAAATTGGCTGAATAAGGTGAAATAAGCGCTACCTGTTAAGACATATGCTTCGTTATCGCTCATGAATAGTTGTTTCATTCGCAGGGAAGCTGCAAGTTTGTTATAGTCACTTTGTTTCATTGCATAGATGTCATTGTAAGTCGTTATACCTTCATCTTCTTTCAGTGGTGTTTCATATAAATCAGCTTTTAGTTTTTTATAAGAGAAATCTTCCTTTTGTAACTGCTTTTCAAGCCAAGTTAAATGCTCGTTAACAAAAGGATTTGCGTCATATGAAAAATAAGAAAATGGAAAAGGTGAAGTTCTCGCAACATCTAGCTTTGTAAACTTTCCGAATCCATATAGGAACGTAATCATTGTGAAAGCAATTGTAGAAAGCATCGCTACAATAAAAAGCATATTGATATTCGTTCGAATACGACTTGCTAAATCCGAAATCCAAAGCATGTTAATTCGTTTCATATAAAAATTTCTTCTTTTCTTTAAAATATAAATAAGTAAGAAACTAATTTGAGAAAAGAAAAAATATGTCCCAATTGTAACAAGTACTGGAATCACAAAAACACTTGAAACCATATAGATAACGCCTACTTGCGTGTTTATTGAGAAGAAATATTTAGGGTTTGCAGCTAAAATATAACCACCTAATAAACAGATAGCACCAAATAGAGAAATGAATATGGATGGTTTTCTTTCCTTTTGTTTCCCACCATTAGTTTTTAAAAGGTTTACCGTCTTTTTCGTACGAATTAGCATGGGTGTAAATGAAGATACAGCGATAAAGAGACCAAGAAATACAATCGTTGTTAAAATGAAAGCATTCGTAGGTGGATATAAATATATCCCTGGTAGATGTGTAATTTTCGCTGTCACTAATAAGAAAAATTGTGAAAATACAAATCCAAACTGCATACCGAAAAAGATAGATAAAATACCAATTAACATATTTTCAGTGAAAACGAGTCGATGTAATTGTTTTTTTGATATACCTAAAATAGTTAAAATACCAAATTGCTTTTTACGAACTTTTAAAAACGATCCAATTGAATAGAGTAGAAAAAAGAACGAGAACAAGACAATAACAACTTCTGAAAAAATCATTAATCCTGAAATTTCAGAGATCATAGTGGGATTTTGTAATTTCGGATGAAACAAATAAACAGCAAACGAAAAGAAAACAGCAATTGAAAAGGAACTGCTTAAGAAATAAGCAAAATAAGCTCTGGAATTACGCGTTACATTTTTAAAGGCAAACTGCCAAAATGTCATAATATGTACCTCCCGTTAGAAGGTAAATATGTAGTTTTATTGCAAAAAATGTATGAGAGTAAGTTCTCATACATTTTGCTAGCATATGTTCCGATCATGCTTCGGTCACCTTCTCCGTATGTTCTGCTTGATTATTTGCAGCGTTGTGGAAGATGATTTTAATCGTCGTTCCTTTACCAACTTCAGAATCTAGTTTGACAGAGTGACCTAAATAATCACAAATTTTACTTACAATATAAAGTCCCATACCAGTAGATTCTCCGAATGCGCGACCATTTTTCCCAGTGTAAAACGGTTCAAATACTCTTCGAATATCTTCTTGCGGAATACCAACACCTTCATCGCGAACTTCTAAAATAATATCTTTTCCGTTTCGGTAAGCAGATAAGAAAACTTTCTTTCCACGCTCACCAGAGTAACGAACGGCATTTGTCATTAACTGATAAATAATGAATTTTAGCCATTTCGCATCAGAAGCGACCTTTAAATCGGAATGAACTTCTAAAACAGGGAAGACCCCGTTTCGAATGAAGAGTTCTTTTAATCCATTAATATTTTTTGTTACCGCATCTTTTAATGAAATCGTCTCAACATGGAAATCTTCATGGAAGTTATTCAGCCTTGCCATATATAAAGCCATATCGAGCCCTTGATTTAATCGTTCTAATTCTTTTTTGAATTTCGGAATCAAATGTTCATCTTCCATTTCGAGCACCATAAGCTGCATAACAGAAACAGGTGTCTTCATTTGATGCACCCAGTGGTTAATGAATAATTGATGTTCTTGTTGTTTTACTTCATACGATTGTAGTTCTTTTTGGAAGAGACGATACTGCGTACGCACGAGTTCATTTACGCCGTGGGGCATCGGAGCAGTTGCTCTTTCAATAAACGCATCTTCCATTTTCTCTGGTTGCTCACTTAATCTATGGTACATTCTACGATTGCGAACGTAACGATAAGCGAGGAAACAAATGAATAAATATAAACTTAAAACGACGAAGTAAAATTTATTATTTTGAAATCCATCTACTGCATCATAAAGAACGAAGATGATACCGAAGTTTAATACGTATAGTAGAAAAAATGCAAAATGATCACGTAAAAATAGCTTCATGCTTATTCACTCCAAGTTGTGTTAAAACGATACCCAAGTCCACGTACTGTTTCAATAGCATTTTCAATACCAAGCTCATTGAACTTTTTACGAAGACGCGTAATGTTTACGTTTAATGTATTTTCTTCAACGAAGCTTTCGTCGTCCCATAGGGCAGCTAGTAAATCTTCACGGCTCGCTGTACGAGGGAATTTAGATAATAACATTTCTGCTAAAATAGCCTCTTTCTTCGTTAAAAGAACTTGCTTAGTTCCAAAATGAATTTCTGGGCGTTCAGGGAATAGTTTTAAACCCTCCACTTCAACGATACGTTCTGAAATATTTGGTGCATAATCACCGTAAATACGGCGTAATTGACCTTTAATTTTTGCCATTACAACGTCGTAGTGGAACGGTTTTGTAATATAATCATCCGCACCGCTTTCAATCGCCATAATTTGTTCCATCTCGCCAGCACGCGCTGAAATGAAAATAATTGGACAAGTAGATTCATGACGAATTTGACGGCACCAGTAGAATCCATCGAATTTCGGTAAGTTTACATCAAGTAAAACAAGATGTGGTTTCACTGCATTAAACGATTCCATAATATCATCGAAATTCTCTGCAACAACAGCTTCATAGCCGTATTTTTGAATGTGAGATTGTAGTAATGATGAAATATTTGGATCGTCTTCAACGATTAAAATTTTATACATATGTATATTCCTCCTAAAAAAACAATTGTAGCTATAGTGTATCATGTGTTTCAAGTCTTTTCATTATGTTGAAATGTAGGCTAATAAACAGTATAGGTCAAAAGCGTGAAAAGTAAAAAGGGCGCTGGATACAATTGACAAATAACGGCAATCGATTTAATATTTAGATAAATATCTAAATGTCTAATTATCGAAAGGAAGAAAGACATTGAATCAAGCATTCAAAGCATTAGCAGACCCAACAAGGCGAAAAATTTTGGACTTATTAAAAGAAGATGATTTAACTGCTGGTGAGATTGCTGAACATTTCAATATGACAAAGCCAAGTATTTCACACCACTTAAACGCACTTAAAAATGCTGAACTTATTCAAGATGAAAAAAAAGGGCAATTCGTTATGTACTCTTTAAACACAACTGTATTTCAAGATTTATTGACTTGGGTGTTTACATTTACGAATAAGGGGGAAGAGGGGAAATGAAGAAGCATATATTTCCGTTACTATTAATTGCTTTAACGATTATTGCATGGTGTGCCGCGTGGCCGAATTTACCGGAGGAGGTTCCGAGTCATTGGAATCTTGCTGGTGAGGTAGATGGACATATGTCAAAAATGGGAATTATGATTTTTGATGTATCAATTATGGTTTTTATATATGCGTTATTGACTTTATTGCCTAAGATAGATCCGAAGCATGGGAATTATAAGAAATTTTCTAAAGGATATAATGTAATGAATTATAGCGTATTAGTCCTATTATTTTTAGTAAGTATCATTGGAATTGGTGCTGGATTAGGTTATGACATTCCCATGAATAGTACACCGCATATTCTTGTTGGTCTTTTATTTATAGTCATCGGCAACTATTTACCACAGTGCAAACCAAACTACTTTGTAGGTATAAAAACACCTTGGACATTAAGTAACGAGGAGGTGTGGAGGAAGACACACCGTTTTAGTGGAAAAGTGTTTGTTGTATTAGGAATTATTATGATGTTAAGTATTTTTGCTCCAGTAGTATGGAAAGCTTTCTTAATAATTGGGATTATTATCGGTGCAGTAGGACTAACGATGGGATATTCCTACGTCGCTTATAAAAAAGAACTAAAAATATAAATAAAAGCTGCTTTTCCTTTTAAGGAAGAGCAGCTTTATTTTTTATTTCTTCAAAACAGGTATCCAAATTTCACTTTTAAAGTTTGGAGAAGATATATCTTTCTGTTCATTCCACAATATTTCTGGTCCTTCCGCTAGTTCATAGTTTGAGGAAGGAAACCATTCGGAATAAATGCGTCCCCATACATTTTGTAATGTTTCAGGAAATGGACCTACAGCTTCAAATACGGCCCACGTTGAAGCTGTGACTTCAAGTTGCGCGAATTGCGCTGGACAATCTTTCGTTGAGGCTACTCCAATGTAGTGATCGAGTTCTCCCTTTTCCTCCATTCTACCTTCAGAAAAGTTAGTAGAAGCACTAATAATTCCAGTAGGTTCAATGTTTGAAAGGGACTTTAATGTTTGAATGGACTCTGGATTTAAACTTTTCCACATAGAAGCAATTTCTTCATTTACACCGTTAAATACAATCGGTACGCGTTTTGTAATACCTATAATTCGAAATGAGTCTTTTTCTTCAATTCGATAGTTCATTTCATTTCCTCCTTGAATGGATAGTTGGAAGGTCATTGGTGAATAAGCTTTCAAAGAATAGCTACTATTTCGAGCCTCTGAAGGTGTTATGCCATGCAAGTTTTGAAATGCACGAGCAAATGAATCTGGTGAATTGTAGCCATATTTTATAGCGACATCAATGACTTTTACATTGCTGTTTTTTAGTTCAAAGGCAGCGAGAGTAAGGCGTCTACAGCGAATATAATCTGACAGCGATATGCCAGCTAGAAATGAAAACATTCTTTTAAAGTGATACTCAGAGCAGAGTGCTAGCCGTGCAACTTCTTTAAAATTAATTTCATCTGTCAGGTTGTCTTCAATATATTGCATTGCAGCATTCATATTTTTTAGTGAATCCATTAAATGACCTCCTCTGTAAGTAGAATAGCAGGAAAGAAATAGCCACATCCGACATTTCATGCACAACTTTGTAGGGTGCATTTTTCACCTTACAAAATTGTAATGTTCCTGTAAGGAGAATGAATGGATGGTATGATATCCCAATGTTATAGTAACAAAGTACTTTTGTTCAGTAGGTTAAATTTTTATATCTTTACTTATGCGTCTTACATAACTGTCATGTTTGTGTAAGAAACATCGATAGTGGCAAGAGTAGAGAGTGTATATAGTTGAAAATAGAGAATAGAAGAAATGAGGGATGTCGAGATGAAAACAGTGTTAGAAGCAAAAAATATTGAAAAAGTGTATGACACGGGTGGTAATAAATTTGCAGCGTTAAAAGGTATTAACTTACAAGTAAAAGAAGGTGAGTTCGTTGGAATTATGGGACCTTCTGGTTCGGGTAAGACGACTTTACTAAACGTTCTTTCTACAATTGATAATGCGACGAACGGTGAAATTTTAATTGATGGAAAAGATATCGTGAAGATGAACGATGATAAGTTAGCGTTATTCCGCCGCGATCATTTAGGTTTCATTTTCCAAGATTATAATTTATTAGATACGTTAACGGTAAAAGAGAATATTGCGTTACCTCTTGCGTTATCAAAAGTAAAGGCAAATGAAATTGATCGTCGTGTTCTTGAAATCTCGAAAAAGTTCGGTATCGATCATATTTTAAGTCAGTTCCCATATCAAGTATCTGGCGGACAGAAACAGCGCTGCGCAGCATCGCGTGCGATTGTTACAAATCCAAGTATGATTTTCGGGGATGAGCCAACTGGAGCGCTTGATTCTAAATCAGCAACAGATTTACTTGAAAGTATGAAGTCGTTAAATGAATATGATAACTCTACAATTTTAATGGTAACGCATGATGCGTTTGCGGCGAGTTACTGTAAACGAGTTATTTTCATTAAAGATGGTGAGTTATATAAAGAATTGCACCGCGGTGAATTAACGCGCAAACAGTTCTTCCAACAAGTCGTTGACGTAATGTCTTCTATTTCTGGAGGTATGGCTGATGACCTTATCTAGCATTGCCCTCCGCAACATACAGCGGAACTTTAAAGACTACTTTGTATATTTTGCATCTATGATTTTTAGTATTGTTATTTATTTTACATTTAAAGCACTGCAATATAATTCACAAATGGAAAAAGCAGCGGAAGCTTCTAAAAAAATTAGTGGAGCGTTCCAAGTTTCCAGTGTCATGCTAATTATATTCGTAGCAGTGTTCATTATATATTCAAACGGTTTCTTTACACGAAAACGTAAAAAAGAAGTTGGACTCTATTCCTTATTAGGTATTCGTAAAAGACAAATCGGTAAAATGCTCTTTTATGAAAATATGTTAATGGGATTAATGTCTTTAATTATCGGGATTGCGGTTGGTAGCGTCCTTTCAAAATTATTCCTTGAGTTATTAGTAAGTATGATGGGATTAAACTTAAATGTTCATTTTGAAGTACCGATGGCTGCCATTATTGATACAGCAATTATTTTCTTTGTGATTATTTTATATACATCACTTCAAGGATATCGTTTAATTTATCGTTTTAAGTTAATTGAACTTTTCCGCGCAGAACGTGAAGGAGAAGCAATGCCAAAAGGCTCTGTCATTATGGCATTAATTTCAGTGTTCTTAATCGGTTCAGGTTATTTCTTAGCGTTAATGTACATGAAAGCAGTTATGTATGCAGACTTTATGGTCGTTGCATTATACATTTTATTAGCGACAGTAGCAGGAACTTATTTATTGTTCATGTTCTTCACAGTATTTGTATTGAAACGTGCAAGAAATAACAAGTCAGCGTTTTATAACGGTATGAATATGGTAACGACATCGCAGTTACTATATCGCATTAAAGGAAATGCGAAATCACTTGCGACAATTGCTATTTTAAGTGCAGTAACATTAACGGCGGTTGGTACGTCAGTTACGATGTATTACAATACATTCACGCAATCAAAAGTGGCTGCACCGTATAGTTATTCTTATGAGAAAAAAGATGAAGCATTAGATAAAAAAGTAAATGAAATACTTGCTGGAGAAAAGAATAACCATCCAGTGACATATGAAGCAGAAGTTGAAATGATTCCTGTGAAAGGAACATTTAAAGGTGAAAGAGCGGATCAAGTTCTGAACACGCACTATAATGTTACGAAGCAGTACGAGCTTATTTCTCAATCAAACTTTAATGCACTTGCGAAACATTTAGATATAGAACCTGTAAATTTAAGTGCGAATGAAGCTTTTGTATATGATAGCTTATATATTGAAAATCTTGATTTTGGTCCTCTTTACACAGGAAATACAGCTGTATTCCCTGCCGGAAATGAATCAAAAGAGTTAAAGATTAAAGGTGTAAATAGTAGAAGTGTTACAAACTTAAATGAACTATTTGTAATCGTTCCGGATCAAACATATGAGCAAGTGAAACAAGTAAACGAAACGCGCATTGTAAAAAATATTGATGTAAAAGGTGAGCGAAATAGTAAAGAGTTAACAGCGAAATTAGCAAGCATTATGCCAGCTGGTGAATCAGAAATTTTAAAACCATTTAATGATTTCTATACAGGATTCCAAATGGGGCTGGAAACGACAGGCTTAATGATGTTCATTGGACTATTTTTAGGATTAGTCTTCCTATTAGCGACAGGCTCAATCATTTACTTCAAGCAGCTTACAGAAGCAAGTGCTGACCGTGATCGTTACGTTGTCCTTCATAAAGTCGGTGTAACGAAGCAAGAGATGAAGAAAGCTATCGCAAAACAAGTGAGCTTTATCTTCGCTATTCCGTTAGTAATCGGAATCCTGCACAGCTTATTTGCACTAAAAGGTTTAGCAAATATATTACCATTTGAAATTATGATCCCGCTCCTAATTAGTATTGGAGTATACGGCGTCATTTATATTGGATATTACTTCCTAACAGTTCGTTCTTATTATAAGATTGTGAGTGCGAAGTAATAAATGAGCAGCTATCGCTATATAAGCGGTAGCTGTTTTTTCATTCTTCATAAAATCTTAAGAAATCTCCTCAATTTTTATTAAGAAACGATAGTTATACTTAGAAACAAGTTAAAACTATTGAACGAATGGGGAGAGGTTTACATGCAACTCATAACATTCTTACATGAATTTATAAAACATCCGAAACATACTGGTGCAATTGCGCCAAGTTCAAAAATATTAGCAAAGAAAATGGTAGATGTAATTGATTTTAATAAAGCAAAATGCATCGTAGAGTTAGGGCCTGGTACAGGAGTCTTTACGAAAGAAATTATGAAGAGAAAGAAGAAGGAAACAATATTTCTTCTTATTGAAATTAATGAAGTGTTTTGCAAAGAGTTAAAGAGAAAGTTTAAAGATGAGCAAAACGTCATTGTTGTACATGGTTCAGCCGAAAATATAAAGAGGTATATGGAAGAGTTCCATATAGAATGCGTTGATTACGTCTTATCAGGATTGCCTTTTACTTCTTTGCCAGAAGAAGTTTCAAAGGGCATTTTAAACAATGTAATGGAAGCGATACATGAGAATGGCGAATTCATAACATTTCAATATTCACTTGTGAAAAAAGGATTTATACAGCTTTTCTTCCCTGAAATTACACTAGAAAAAGTGTGGCTCAATTTCCCACCAGCGTACGTCTTTAGCTGTAAAAAAGAGCTAAGGAGAGCATATGCATAATGGAATTACATGAATTATTATCTTATATTGAACAATACGGTTATTGGGCATTATTTTTCTGTTTATGGTTAGGTATTATCGGTATGCCAATTCCAGACGAAATGATCGTAATGAGTGGTGGCTTTGTATCTTCACTAGGGATATTAAGTGTCATTCCTGCATTTTTATTAACGTATTTAGGCGTTGTATCAGGGCTATCTTTAGGGTATATATTTGGAAAAATATTTGGTACGCAGGTACTTGATAAGCTAATGAAAAAGAAAAAGGCGAAATATCTTTTGAAATCTCAACAAATGGTAGAGAAGTATGGCCATTATGCGTTAGTCACAAGCTACTTCATACCAGTCGTCAGACATATCGTACCGTATTTAGTTGGAATGAATAACATGTCATTTAAGACGTATGCTTTGTATTCCTATACGACAGGACTTGTTTGGACACTTGCTTACTTTGTACTCGGTTCTTTATTCGGACAACATATTGAAAGGATTGTAGCGCTTGCGATAGAGTATGGCGTGTATTTTGGCGGAATTGTTTTTTTTGTTGCGAGTGGTGCTTATTTGTATAAGCAAAGAAGAAGTACGGTGATGAGTAAATAAATAGAATGAGGGCTTACGCTTATTGAGAGTAGTATAAAAGGGAGAGTTATTTTGTAGAATAACTCTCCCTTTTAATGTAATAGCTTTTCATTACTTACATTAGGTGTTGTTTGAAATACAGTTATATAAATTGTTAATATGATTGTATTGATTAGATTAGCTAGTATAGTCATAAAATCACTTGATGGAGTGATAAGAACAAAGATTGAAAGTATGGCAGAAGCAAGTGGAATAAACTTTTGTAGTGTAGTTAACTTTCCGTCTTTATGAAGCTTCGAAGATTGAAAGAAGCAAAGTAAGAAAATAAAGGACGTAAATAATAATCCTAGATAGCCCCATCCATCTTCAATATACCAAGGTAAAAAGCTCATTCTTGATGTGAAAATAAATAAATTGAATACTAACGTGCTAATGATTAGCGTATTTAAAATCGTGATATTTGTCTGTTTTTCCATTTGAATTATACTCCGAAATTTATTTTATCCCGTATTAAAGGGCAGTAAAATCCCCACTGATTAAAGTTTTACTTTATTGAGATGTTTTTGCCATTTCCATAAATCGCTGTTCAATTTCATCGAAATCGAATGAATGGCATATTCTGCGGTCTTCTTTATCTAAAATTCGATAATGTTGAGATAAAATATTTTGTTGTATTTGATAACTGTTTAATTCTTTTATTTGTCGCCACCACACTTTTCCGCCTAACGTCTTCGGGAAGTTCGTATTGTAATGTGTAAAGGCGATTGTTTTTATAATTTCATTCACATCATCTCCAAATGTCATCTGGACTGTATCGCTCTGTTCGAAGAGTGTTACGACACAAACTGCACCTGACCATGTTAGCGTGCGTCTTCCTTTTTCGATTTCGACTAATGTTTTCTTTGATAAACCAATAATTTCTGACATTTTATCTTGTGATAAATCATTTTCAACACGGATGAGTTTTAATTTTGAATTAACGAGTTCAATAAATTTTTGTTTATCCATAATGCAGCTCCTTTTTCTTATAGTGTAAAATTACACTAAAGGTGTAATTTTGTCAATTGGAGTGTGAAAAGTTATTTTTTGTCTATTTCAATCTTTTTAATTAATATTTTACTTTTAGTTTAAGAAAATGTTAAGAAATCGAACGAGTTTTTATTAAGAAATAAGCTCTATACTTAGAAAGATCTTAAAGAAAACATAATGAAAGGTAGAATATAGATGAAAAGATTTATTTTTGGATCACTACTTGTTATCGTCGCAGGAGCGGCATATTTATTAAAGGGGAGCGCTGGGATTGATAGAATGAATCCATTTCTTTATATAGAGCACCATTATGCAATAATTGATAAGGATGGTAAAGAATTAGATGGAAATAAAGGTCGTGAATATAAAGTGAAAGCTTATGATGAAAATGGTAAGGAAAAAGAAGTGACAATTGACGGAGTAGATGAATTACCAAAAGGTTCATACTGGCATGTGCTTACGAGAGGTAAGTTCTTATATGATAAAGTGAAAGTAACGATAGATAAAATTCCTGATGGAGCAAAGATGAAGTTAGGATTGCAAGTATAAAACCGATTCTCAATATGGGAATCGGCTTTATTATTTTATGGTAAAATATAGAAGGGAGGAGTGAGAGTTATGCTACTCATCGTTAGCCTTATATTAATCGGGATTATGTGCAGTATGAGAATAGTATCCTTACATATGATAGAACGAGAAAAGATAGAAGAGCGATATGTATATTGCCCAAAATGTAATGCGAAAATTAGGAGAGGTAATTCCGCTCCTTTTTGTTCGAAATGTAATGTAATATTTTAGCGAAAGTAAATCCGAAATCATTTTGTATGATTTCGGATTTTTTATGTTGAAAATAGAAGAAATAAAAAGCAAAAAAAGTTTGAACAAGGGATTGAGTATACGAATATTATTGAAGGATATCCCGTTATTATGAAGTATTTTGTAGAGATTGATAGAGAAGTTTTGAGGGGGTTATTACCTGATGAAAGAGGGATTCTTCCTACTATGCTAGAGTGCGATGAATGTTATAAGACCCAATTGGATGATATCGAGGGAAGTTGATAAAAAAGAGCTTGAAACAATTCAAGCTCTTTTTCATTATTATTTATGTCTTAAAATATGCTCAACCTCATGCGCACTTAATTTACTTGCCTTAGCAATTGTTTCAAGTGGTATACCAAGATCATGCATACTTTTAATCATTTGAATTTTTCCTTGTTGAACCCCTTCTTTTCGCCCTTTTTCTATACCTTGTTCTAAGCCCTTTGCTAAGCCTTTTTCCATACCTTTTTCCAAGCCTTTTTCCAAGCCTTTTTCCATACCCTTTTCCATGCCCTTTTCCATGCCTCTTTTCATACCTTCTGTCTCTGCATGGGCGAATTTTGCGGCTTCATCCATTAAAACTTTCTCCCTTGCGTCATAGGCTTGTCGGAAAGAGGAATCTTGACTCATACGTTCCCACTTGTTTATTGCTTTTTGTAAAATAGGGTCTTGGTTCATAGCAATATCCTCCAATGTTTTAGTTAAGTGTTCATCCTCATTTGCTGAAAGCAATAAAAGCCAACGAACAAATGGATCTTTCCACGGATTTACTTTTTCTTCATGCCATTGTTTTGTTAACTTTGGAATTTCTACAATGTGAATTTCTATGTCATCACTCAAGAGTTTTTGTTGCTGTGAATTCCATAATGTGCCCGTTGTATGAAATTCTTTGTGGTCTGAGAACATTATAAAGTTCAATAAATTAATGGTGATGGTTTTATGAAGCGAACTGTAAGGCATACCTTTTTGTAATTGAGATGTGTATAATTTTCCCCAATAATATAAACTACGTTTCATCATATCGTGATTATTATTGAGCTGTATTTCTACATTTACTTTTGTTCCTGTGTTTAATGTCGCTGAAATATCTAAAATAGATAACTTATCCTCTTCATATTCCCGATGTAAATGTGGATCTTCTAGTTGTAGAGAAGCGATGGGTGATTCTAAAGACTCCTGTAACGTAGCGTTTAAAAATGCAATTAGAATATCTTCACTACCATTCGTACCAAACAATTGTTTAAATGCAAAATCAATGCGTAAATTAACTAACTGTTGGTTGAACAAAGTTTGTCCTCTCCCTTGTGTCAGGTTGCTTCTTTCTTTCTTTCATTCATTGTATCTAAAAAGAACTAGGGCATGCAAATAGACCATTCTGTTATTTTATTAGGAGTATTATTAGAAAGTGAAAGGCAATTATGTCTATGTTATACTCTAGTGAAATTGAATTCTTCCAATCAGTAGCTGCTACAATAGAGAAGAAAGATCCAGGCATTATTGTGAATAAGGATTCTAATACGCACTGGAAAAATTGGGTGGAGTTTGATTGTGACTGAAAAGAATAGGAGAAAGAATAATAAATGAAAAGAAGAAAATCCGGAGAAAAAGTACAAATGAATCGTTTTGCACTACCTCTATGCTACGGAAGTGAAGCACCATATTATTATTACGAGGTAGCGCCTCATGAAAGAGAGGAACGCTTCCATTTAACATCAGAACTTTGCGTAATGGACGATGAACATTACTTTATTAGAGGTTGTTTAGAGATTCCTATCATTGATTACCACGAAAATTTCATATGGACTGTGTGGGTATCACTTAGTAAAGAAAGTTATGATGAAGTATTAGAAAAGTGGGATGAGAGAGGCCGAGAAAATAGTGCCCCTTATTTTGGTTGGTTATCTGTAGAAATACCAGTTTATCCAGAAACATTAAATTTAAAAACAAATATACATATAAGAGAAGTTGGAATGGCACCGTATGTTGAATTAGAGTCAATCGAGCATCCTTTAGCGATCGAACAAAGAAATGGAATTACTTTAGAGAGAGTTAAAGAAATACAAGAAATGATTCAACGATATAACTAGATTAGAAGAGAAAAAACGAGTGCTAGCACTCGTTTTTTTATTACACAACCGCAGGATTATAAATCATCGTAAAGTGTCCTTGTAATAATTCAATTTGACAAGGTGTATGAAGCGAGCTTTCTCCATCTGTATCTACTTCTTTTTCTTCTTCTGTTTCAATATGAATGGATTTCGCTTTTACGTGGAAGATGTCATTTTCATTTGAGTCTTCAAATAGTTTCTTTCCGATATAATCTTTAAACGCTTGAATGCCTGTTGATTTGACTACGAAAATATCAAGTGTTCCGTCGTCGCATTTTACGTTCGGGATAAAGGACGGGATCCCGCCAAGATATTCACCGTTTCCAACCATAACAAGGACAGCTTCGTCTTCATATACTTGTCCGTCGTACGTAATTTTTACTGGGAATGTTTCAGCATTTTTGACAGTTCGAATTGTGCTTAAGTAGTAGCCGATTTTTCCAAGCTTTGCTTTCTCTTCTGCATCAATATTGTTTGATACTTCAGAGACCAGTCCAATGCCCCAGAAGTTTAAGAAGTGTAGGTCATTTGCTTTTGCGACGTCAACTGGTTTTACATGTCCTTGTGTAATAAGTTTTGCTGCTTCTGCGATGTTTTGCGGAACGCCAAGTGTGCGAGAGAAGTCATTGCAAGTTCCGCCTGGAATGATTGCAAGTGTAGGTCTAGTTTCAAGAGGTGCTAAGCCATTTGTGCATTCAAATACAGTGCCGTCACCACCAAAGACGATAATTAAATCTACTTTACTAGCAAACTCCTGACAATATTTTGTTGCATCACCTTGCTTTTTCGTATGAAGGATATGTAAGTCAGGAAAAGCTGCCGCAAGAGGTGGTACAATTTTCGTTAAATTCGTATGTAAATCGCCTTGCCCTGCTTTTGGATTTACGATGAGGAGTACTTTTTCAAATTTTGTTTTTGTCATTTTTATTCTCTCCCTTTGTCTTTTACGAATCGTGATAGAAAATAAACTTCCACCAGTAATTGATGGTGGAAGTTTATTCTATTATATTATTCCGTTACAACTGAAGCGATAAATGGTAAGTTACGATATTTTTCTGCGCAGTCGATACCGTAGCCAACGATAAATTCGTCTGGAATTTGGAAGCCAACATATTCAGCTTTTAAGTCCACTTTACGACGCTCAGGTTTATCAAGTAACGTACAGAATTTCAATGCTTTCGGTTTATGCATAAAGAAGTGATTTTTTAAGAAGTGAAGTGTTAAACCAGAATCGATAATATCTTCTACGACAATTACGTTTTTTCCAGTAATGTTTACATCGATATCTTTTAATAGTTTTACTTTTCCAGTTGTTTCTGTTTGATTTCCGTAGCTAGATGCAGAAATAAAGTCGATTGTTACATCGTTTTTAATGTGACGAATTAAATCGGCAGCGAATACGAAAGATCCTTTTAATACAGCGATTACTACGATTTCTTCTCCTTCAAAGTCACGTTCGATTTGAAGTGCTAGTTCTTTTACTTTTTCTTGTAATTGTTCTTCAGAAATTAAAGTATCTTTTATTTCAAGATTCATTGGAGTCCTCCTACAGTGTAAAACTTGTGAACATTTCGACTGTAAAGGAAAGAAGGGGAAAAGTCAAAGAAGATATAAGTTTTTTACAGAAATCCCCACAAAATAGTCAGATGATATGATATACTGATTACATCAAGAAAACGCTTCCAAAAGGATGATTATGATGAGAAAGAAAGAGTATACAAGTGCAACATTTATAAAAGCATTACTTTTAACAATTGTTCTTGGTAGTTTGGCTTACATAATTGATGTACCAGCGATTCGGATTTCACTAATTGGAATGACTTTAGTATTAGGCGCAATTTCCCACGGTATGATGTCACAGCTACAAGAAGCTGGAGTGGATCATATGAAAAATCATATAGATAAGAAATGAGAAACCTTCACGTATAGAGAGTGAAGGTTTTTTGTTTCTTACAAAAATGTAAGGTAGTTGTAAGGCAAATCGATAGTTGCATAGTAGTGTTTTGGATAAACTATAAGTGTAAGGTAAAAGGCAAGCATATTTTAGGTAAATTAAGTTTTAGGCACTCTATATGTGAAAAAGGAGTAGGAGGGCATGGAGAAACGTTGGACGACCTTTTCTTTTTTAGCAACTAGCAACACCGTAATGCTAGCTGGCGAAATGGATTTTTTGCACTTGTTTGATCGAAAAGACGATCATTTTTCTTCTAAATTTACAATGAAATGGAATAAATGGAGCGAAAGTTGTAGGTTTGAAGAAGAGGCCCCTAACGAAGAGCAAAAGATTATTTTGACAAACCCTATTAAAGCGTGGGTTGTTCAACGTCGTAAGTGTAACGTCAAAAATCACTTAAAGAAAACTGAGCCGAGACAATTAGTTATCGCTCCGGCCTGTTCTACTTCTACATCACGCGAAAGTAACATGTAAATATTGAGACACACACCCGAAAAAACATCGCATATATTGCGATGTTTTTTTATTTTTCTACAATGAAATCTTTAAATGAAATATATTTCATCTGCATCTTATATTTATATCTCTTGTTTATTCTAGTGATACATCCGATGCGAGTTGATGTGAATAAAATATAAGGAGAGAATGAAGATGAAAAAGAGACTATTACCAATTTGTGCAATGGCACTTTTAACAGTAGGATATTCTTCAGTAGCGAGTGCGGATACTGGAACAGTAACAAAGGAAGAACAGGCACAACTGCAGCAAGATAAAGCGAAAAAAGAAGCATTGATTAAAGAACAGCAAAAAAGTGAAGAAGAGAAAAAGCGAATAGCGCAAGAGCAGTTGAAAAACGATAAGGCGAAAAAAGAAGCATTGA
This sequence comes from Bacillus sp. AY3-1, assembly GCF_008368785.1. Lineage (NCBI taxonomy): Bacteria > Bacillati > Bacillota > Bacilli > Caryophanales > Bacillaceae > Bacillus > Bacillus sp. AY3-1. The sequence goes on from NZ_QORZ01000005.1 coordinate 61,548, forward strand.
TTAAGGAACAGCAAAAAAGTGAAGAAGAGAAAAAGAGAATAGCACAAGAACAGTTGAAAAATGATATGGCAAAAAAAGAAGCAGCACAAGTACAACAAAAAAATGGTGCGGTAAAAAAAGAAGTAGCGAAGCCAGCTGTACAAGGTGAAAAATTACCAAACACAGCATCTAATAATGTAGCAATGATGGCACTAAGCGCATGTCTTGTAGGGATAGGGACATTATTTGGTTTGAATCGTCGCAATAAAGTTAAGGCGTAAATAAAATATTGTCCTATAAAGAATGGAATAATTTCATATATTAAAAATGGTAGGTTATTCCTACCATTTTTGGCATGGAGGGATGAACATGAAGTTACTCAATTATATAGGTATCATATTGATGGCCATAGGGCTATTCACGGGATCATATTACGCTATGGAATGGTATAAAGGAAAAAGCTCTGCTCAACAATTAACGAAAGAAGAATTAAAGAGGCTTGAAAATATACAACATAATCAACTTTCTTACGAAACACCTGTAACTTCCCAAGTACCTTCTTCTCAAACAGAACATAAAGAAGGAGAAAAGGTTGCACTGTTAAATATACCGAAAATAAAGAAGAAGTTTTCTATATACTGGGGAGCGGATGATGCAACGTTGAAGAAAGGAGTTGGAATGTTCGTTAGTGATGTAACGACAACACCATCTGGAGGGGGACATACTGTACTGAGTGGACACCGGGATACTGTCTTTACAGATTTAGGAGAGTTAAAAGAAAAAGACACTCTTGTTTTAGAGTATGATAATAAAACTTACACATACGAAATTCAAAAGATATGGATTACCCATGCGGATGATCGTACTGTTATTATAAAAAAAGAAGAACCGATATTAACACTAACGACTTGCTATCCATTTGATTATATAGGGGATGCACCAGATAGATATATTATCGAGGCGAAGTTAACGGCTAGTTATTCAAAATGAAGTGATAGTTTCTGAAAGCGGAAGGGGGATACATAAGTTATGTCAAAAAACATTTTAATTGTGGAAGATGAAGATATTTTGCGTGAAATATTAAAAGATTATTTTTTGAGCGAGCAATATGTAGTGTTTGAAGCAAGAGATGGGAAAGAAGCTTTAGTTGTATTTGAGGAAGAAGAGGTTGATTTAGTTATTTTAGATATTATGTTGCCGGAACTTGATGGATGGTCTGTTTGCCGAAGAATTCGTAAAACATCTGAGGTTCCTATTATTATGCTGACGGCACGTGTAGATGAAGATGATACGTTACTTGGATTTGAACTTGGGGCGGATGACTATGTGACGAAGCCGTATAGCCCACCAATTTTATTAGCAAGAGCGAAAAGGCTGTTAGAAAGTAGAAAAGTAACGAAGCAACTTCTAGAGAATGAAGATGATACATTATCCATCCACGGTATTCACGTCCACTTCCCATCGCGCACTGTTACGGTAGATAGGACAGACATTAATTTAACACATACTGAATTTGAAATATTAGCGTATTTCATGAAAAATCAAGGGATTGTTTTAACGCGAGAGCAACTCATTTCAAGAATTTGGGGATATGAATTTGCTGGTGACGATCGAACGGTTAATAGTCATATTCGTAATTTAAGAAATAAATTAGGAGAGAAAGCAAAGTGCATTACAACTGTAGTACGAACAGGTTATAAATTTGAGGGGAATGTATGAGAAAGGGGATTGTACTAAAATTATTTGCCCTCACAACAGCATTATGTATGTTAATTTTAGCGACGATATTTATTGGACAAACGATATTTTTTAAACAATATTATGCGAATCGAAAAGTAGAAGATATTAAAGTGAATTTAAATTCCTTTGAGAAGAATTATTTGAATTATGCAGGAAGTGCAGAAGGAATTCAGAAGCTGGAGCAAGACTTTTTAAGAGAAAATAATACGTGGATTACAACGTTAGATCAGAATGGGAATTTAAAACATGCGGATGATTTTTATTTTGAAGTAACGATAGATCGTAGGCAACAAAAGAGCTTTGGACAACAAATATTCAAAATTCCTTTATACAATCTCGTCAATATAGAGGAGATTGATAATAAGTTATCAGATCCGTTTTTAGGACAAGAAATTTATTTTTCTGGCGTGAAAAAAGGTGATAGTTTTATTCCATTCTCTTTCGCGTTAGGTAAGCAAAATTTAAATGGATCTAATAAACCGTTAGAAAAAGCGTTTCAGGAGAAAATGAAATTAGATGAGGAGAAAAAGAGAGCGGATCAAGAACAACTTGTTAAAGAAAAGAAACCAGCTGTTCAGGAAGAATCTGCTCAGGAATTAGATACTTACATAAGAGGACGTGTTACGAAAGTACAGTTTCCTGATGTAAAAGGTCTTGTAAATCCAATTTATAAAAATAGTCTATTCTTAGATAGCATAAAAGAGTTTCAAAGGGATGTATTACTAAATGAAAGTAATCAAATAGAATATTCAATAAAAACAATGGACTATGAAAAAAATGATATAAAATATAAATTATTAATGAAACCAATAACAGAAAGAGACGGATCAGTCACATATATTTATGCGATGGCTTCTTTACAGCCTGTAGATGAAGCTGTACAAATGGTGCAAGATTACTACATTTACATCATTGCATTTGTAGTCGTTCTTATTTTTCTAGCTTCGTTCTATTATTCAAAACAAATTGCAAAGCCGTTATTAAAAATAAATGATACGACGAAGAAAATAGCACACTTAGATTTCACAGAACAAATACCGATTACTTCAAAAGATGAAATTGGTGATTTATCGAAAAATATTAATGCATTATCTAATAAGCTCCATTCGCATATTGGACAGCTAGAACAAGATATTGAAAAGGAAAGAAAGTTAGAAAATACGCGGAAAGAATTTATTTCTGGTGTTTCGCATGAATTAAAAACACCGCTGAGTATTATGAAAAGCTGTATTTCTATTTTAAAAGATGGAGTAGCTGAGCATAAAAAAGAATACTATTTTCAGGCAATGGAACGAGAAGTAGATAAAATGGATACTTTAATTTTGGATATGCTGGAGTTAGCTAAATTTGAGTCAGGTACATATAAAATGAAAAAGGATGTATTTTATATCGATACAGTAATTGAAGATATATGTGAACACCTTTCTGTGGACATAGAGAAAAAAGAACTTCATGTGCATAAGAATATATGTTCATTTGAAGTAGTCGCAAATCAAAGTCGGATTGAACAAGTAATCGTGAACTTCATTACGAATGCCATACGTTATACACCGAATAAAGAGGATATTATTATTTCTACAATAGATGAGAAAGATCGTATAAAAGTGTGTATTGAAAATAAAGGTACTCACATTGAAGAAGAGCAATTAGATAAAATTTGGGACCGTTTTTATCGCGTGGATGCAGCTCGCCACCGTTCACAAGGTGGAACTGGGCTTGGTCTAGCTATTTCTAAAAATATTTTAGAACTACACGATGCTGAATATGGGGCAGAAAATACAGAAGATGGTGTATTATTTTACTTTTATTTACCTAAAAAAGTGTAGATGATGCATGCTACGCTTTTTTTAATTTATTTTCATATTATCTTTACCTAATCTTTATTTTTAAACGATATAATCTGGGTAGAAAATGAGGTTATGTAAGGAGTCGATGAACCGTGCATAGCAAGTGGCTAAGTATAATGGTATTTATTTTCTTTTGTGCATTTATTGTATTTTTAATTGATATTACGATATAACAAAAAGAGCGCTTATTAAGCGCTCTTTTTGTTTGAATTTATTTGATAAGCATTGATGCTCTTGAATAAGCGAGGTGAAGTAAGAAATAAAAATATAAGTAAAACGGTACATAAAATAAAAGAACCGAGCATTGTACTGCCGTTTACGATTAATGAGTATAGAACTGCTGATTGACCTTTCGGTGCATATTGTCCCCAGAAAATAATACCAGCAATAAAGTGGCAGAAATAGCGAGCAAAGCTACCGATAAATGTAGCAAGGATAATATAAGCAAGGACTTTCTTACCTTCGTTTTGTTTTGATGAAGGTTTTTCTTTACGGGTACCTAAACTTGATTGTTCTAAGTTATTTTCATTAGACGTTAAAAGTGCTTTTTGAATTGGACGATAGAATAAGCCAGCAAATCCGATAAAAGCAAAGGCAATGAAGTACTCAATGAAAGCTTGAATAGGTGTTAAAATGTAAGCATCTCCTACGACAATTTGTAATAGTCCCCAAACTAAACCACCTAAGAAAGCTGATTTAAAGCCCCAGCGGTATGCAATAATAAAAATAGGAATCATAGCGAATGAAATGGAACCGCCTGTTGGAAGTTTGATTGATAATGGTAAAATGTCGATGACCAAGGCGAAGGCTGCAAGAATTGCAGATTCGATCATCGCTTGTAAATTGGTGTTACGCATGTTGTCTCCCCCTAAATCCAAGTTGTACAAAAAAGAATAGATATCATAGGAGGATACGAAATACGTAAATAAAAAAGAGGTATGTATTTCGGACGTTTGCACAATCCCTGCGTTAGCATTAACTAACAGGTTCGAAGGGTCGGAACGAAGTGTTCCCTCTCAGCGGCATGGCTCCCCCAGTGATAACGAGATTCTTTATTTGCTATTGTTTATTGTAAGCGAAATGGATGAGAATGGCAAACGAATACAGTATGACAATGATTGAAATAGAATTGTAGTGAAATGTTAATAAATATGAAGCAAAAGGGTATAGTACAAGAGAAATAGAGTGTGCTATAATTTTTTTGAAAATAATTATCATTCTCTTCTGAGGGGGAAGGTTATGAGCTTAGTAGATATTAAAATCGGTGAGAAAGTGTTAGTAAAAAGCGTTCAGTCTTTAGATCATTTACTGAAGAGAAGATTGGCTGCTTTCGGTCTTTCTGAAGGAAGCGAACTTCGCATGAAGCAGAAAGCGATGTTCAAAGGTCCTTGTACATTGGAGTGTCGTGGACAGTTAATTAGTATTCGTCATTGTGACGCGAAAATGATAAAGGTGGAATTAGCGTGAATAAGGTAGCTTTGCTAGGGAATCCGAATACAGGGAAGACATCATTATTTAATGCACTTACTGGTTCTTATGAATACGTAGGAAACTGGAGCGGTGTAACAGTAGAAAAGAAGGTTGGTAAATTAAAAGATAAGCAAGGAACATTAATTGATTTACCAGGTGTTTATGATTTGAATCCAGTTTCGCGTGATGAAGGTGTCGTTACAAATTTTCTACTAACAGACGAATTTCATCATATGTTAAATATAGTGGATTCTTCGCAATTCGAGAGAAATATGCATTTAACGTTGCAATTACTTGAGTTTGGAAAGCCGGTTTCAATCGGATTAAATATGGTCGATGTGGCAAAGCAACGAGGCATTGTAATTGATGTAAAACGATTATCAGAGCTATTAGGTGTAACAGTCGTTCCGGTCGTTGCAAGAAGTGGAAAAGGCTGTGAAGAACTACTTGCTACTCTTAAAGAAAATGACAAAAACGAGAAAAAGCCATTCATTATTTCATATGGTGTACAGATGGATGAAGGAATTGGAGAGGTAATAGCTCTTTTAGAGACAGCGAATTATAAGCATCCAAGATGGTTAGCCCTTCAATTTTTAAGCAATAACGAAGTAGTAGAAAAAGAAATGAAAGCATTACCAATTTATAAGGAACTTGTAGCCATTCGATCTCGCTTAGAAGGAAAACTTGATTGTACGTTGGAAGAGCACATTTACAAAACTCGTGAAGCGTATATTGAAAAGTTAAAAACAAATGTTATGAAGCATGAGAAAGAAGGAAAAATTCCTTTTTCGGAAAAAATTGATAGATTAATTACACATAAAATTTTAGGACTTCCAATCTTTTTAGCAGTTATGTTTTTTATTTTTCAGGTTACGTTTACGTGGATTGGTACACCTTTATCCGATATGTTAGATGAATTTTTTGGTGGACAGCTTACGGATTGGGTAACGGCTGGGCTCACAAGTGTTGGAGCTTCTGATTTTATTCAAGCACTCGTTACAGAAGGTATTATTGCCGGTGTTGGTGCGGTATTAGTATTCGTTCCACAAATCTTTGCACTATTCTTTTTCATTTCATTATTAGAAGACTCAGGATATATGGCGCGAATTGCAGTTGTTATGGATAGAATTATGGAGTTCTTCGGTTTAAATGGAAAAGCATTCATTCCGATGATTATCGGTTTTGGATGTAATGTTCCAGGTATTATGGCAGCGAGAACGATTGAACAAGAAAAAGAACGTTTACTTACAGTTCTTGTAACACCATTTATGTCTTGTTCGGCACGTTTACCTGTATACGCATTATTTGCGGGAGTATTCTTCCCTCATAGTCAGGCAACTGTTGTGTTTTCTTTATATGTTGCAGGTATTGTTCTTGCATTATTAGTTACAAAAATTATGTCTCTTACCATTTTAAAAGCGGAAAAGTCTATTTTCGTCATTGAACTACCTCCTTACCGCGTGCCACAAGCGAAAACGTTATGGCTAAGCACGTGGGAGAAAGGGAAAGGATTTGTTCGTAAAGCAGGTACATTCATCTTCGGTGGTTCTGTTGTCATTTGGTTATTAAACTATGCAGGTCCATCAGGATTTGGTGTTGATATGGGAGATAGTTACTTAGCGATGATTGGTGGATTTATTGCACCACTATTTGCACCGCTCGGCTTTGGAACGTGGCAAGCTGCAGCATCTCTTTTAACAGGATTTTTAGCGAAAGAAGTTGTCGTTTCTACAATGGCAATTATTTATGCGGTGAAAGAAGATGTGCTTGGAAATGTAATGGGAGCACATTATACTGCGTTATCAGCATATGCATTTATGTTCTTTATTTTATTATATGTTCCGTGTTTAGCGACAGTAGCTGTTATTAAACGTGAAACAGGATCAACGAAGTGGACAATTTTCTCTGTCGTTTATCCACTCGTTGTTGCTTATGTATTAACGTTCATTATATACCAAGTTGGATCCTTACTCGGATTCTAGAAGGAGATGTATTAGAGTGATGGTCAATATTATAATCGGAGCTATCATTTTTGGTTATGCAGCATACACGTTAGTTAATTTTGTAAAGAGAAGTAAAAAGGGAAAATGCGCAGCATGTTCTTTAAATAAATCATGTCAGTCGCAAACTTGTAGTCCGGATATGGAGCAAGTTGCTCATAAATAGAAAAAAGCTTTGCGAATTTCGCAAAGCTTTTTTGTTTTACTTTTTAATTTTTACAAGTTGAGAAGCTTCTACACCGTTGTAGCCAGGGAATTCTTTACTAGGGTCTTTATCGAATTTTAATACCCCAACAGATTTTTCATCGCCTTTTACATTTACGTAAGTTGCATCATCAACAATCGCGAACATGTCGGCATATGCACGTCCACTTCCGATAATTGTATTGCCTTCGTATTTTAATTTTGCCCCATCAAGTGTAGCATTTTCTACTTTTTCTTTAGCAAATAATACACCTTGTTCTGCTGTTACAGCTGGTAATTTATTAAGTGGTTTCGTGTCGTCTTTTTCATCAACTTTGCTAAGTAACTCTTTCTTCACGAGTTCTTCACCAGTTTTCTTATCCATGACAAGAACTTTTTTACCCTCTAATGTTGTCATTTTCATTTTATAGAAGTCTTTTTCTTTCACTTCTTTTTTGTTTTTATCTGTAATTTGTTGAACTTGTTCTTCTGATCCGTACAGTACAAAACCGTTTGCTTTCTCTCCTAATAAAGAACAACCTGATAATGCTCCGAATGAAATTGCTGCTGCTAATCCGATGCCTACTAATTTTTTCATGATGATTTCTCCTTTTTATATGTTTTATTGTAAATACAGTTTTTGTATTAGTTCTGAAATGATGAGAAGCTTGTTCGTTGCTTCTGGTATTAGTGTATAAGAAATATTGCAACGTAACTATCGAGTTAGCTTACAGTAACATTACAATAATGTAATTTAGTGAAAGTGCATAAAAATAAGTCAATTCTGAAGAGGGTTAATGAGAATATATTAGGAATACAATGTTTTATATAGAATGTCATATTATATTGGCTGTATTTTGGAAATAACATGTAAGGACATATTAGTTTTGTTATAATAAACACGTAGGCTGTAAAAATGAATATTCTTTACTGTTAAGGGAGATTTTTCAGTTTTCCAAGTAGTGAATTTGAAATATGAGGTAAGTCATAGGAGGAATTAGAATGTCTGTATTTAAACGATTACGAGATTTAACAATGTCGAATGTATATTCATTAATTGAAAAAGCGGAAGATCCAGTTAAGATGACGGATCAATATTTACGCGATATGCAAGCGGATGTACAAGAAGCTGAGAAAAGTGTAGCAGCTCAAATTGCACTTGAGAAGAAATTCAAAATATTATTTGAAGAGCAAGAAGCACTTGTGAAAAAACGTGAAGAGCAAGCTCATATGGCTGTTCAAGCAAGCAATCTTGATCTTGCACGTCGTGCTCTTGAAGAAAAACAAAACGCAGAGCAAAAGATGAATGAGTATAAAGCAAGCTATGAGCAAAACAAAGCTGCTGCCGATAATCTTCGCCTGAAGCTAGAAGAAATGCGTAAGCAATTAACAGAGCTGAAAAATAAACGTGAAACACTTGTAGCACGTGTAAATGCGGCGAAAGCACAAAAGAATATTAATCAGGCGATGTCTGGATTTGATTCAAATTCAGCAAAAGCTGGTTTAAGTCGTATGGAAGAGAAAGCTCTTCAATTAGAAGCTGAAGCAGAAGCAAGTGGTGAAGTGTATAAAAAAGAAAAGTCATTAGATGATGAATTCGCAAGCTTAAACAAAAATTCTGCTGTTGACGATGAATTAGCTCGTATTATGAAGCAGTATGAGAAATAATATAGAATAGACAAAGAAACCGACATGTCTGAAGAGAATTCATGTCGGTTTTCTATTACATTTTAGAGGAGGTTTTGCAATGACATGGACAAATGTGTTAGCCATGCTTGTATGGACTGGAGCAAGTGCAGTACTTTTATTTGCAATTATGTGGGTTGATTCAATTTTTACTAAATACAATGATTTAAAAGAAATAAAGAATGGGAATACAGCTGTAACAACGCGTTTCGTTATGAAATTATTCGCGCAAGGGTACATTTTATCTCAATCCATAACGAAAGCAAATGACTTATGGCAAGCGCTACTTGCATCAGCAGTTTCTTTCGTTATTTTATTAGTGGTAGAAATGTTTATCGAATTTGTGTTAAAGAAAATGTCCGGTTTAGATTTAGAAGAAGGTACGAAAGAAGGCAGTGTTGCGCATGCGATGTTGGCCGGATCATTACATATCGTTGGTGCACTTATTTTAGGTGCTTGTTTATAAAGAGAGAAGGAGGGGTAAATCATGAGTTTATTTAAACGAATTAAAAATATAATGAAGAGCCCAGAACCGCCGAAACCGGAGAAGAGTTTGTTAACGTTAGCTCCTGGCGATATGATTGAAGTTTCATTAGTCATGTACGAATTAACTGGGAAAACGAGTATGCATTCTCGTAAAGAAATTGTTTTAACACTGCAAGACGGGAAAGATATTCGTTATTTAAAAATTGAAGATCGTGAAAATACGTATTACAAATTATATACACCAATCGATGGTCGTTTAGATTCAATTGATGAAGTTCCGACGACAATTGAAATGGATGATACAGAGTACCATATGGAAGAGCAATATAACGGACGTGTTGTTGTGATGGGGAAAACACCATTCTCTGCTTCAGAGGAACAGTACGTATGGGAATTCCAATCAGATAACCGAAAATTATTACGTATTGAATGGCAAAATGGTCGCACAATGATGTATGAGGGAGAAGCAATTATTCCTGCTGATGTACAAATTATAAGAGCAACGTAAGGGGGCGTAATCATGTCAAACCGATTGTTTACCATGATTAAATCGTTCGTAATCCCTATACTTGCTATCGTTCTATTACTTGTTGTTGCTGGATATGCCTTATCAGGTTGTCAAGGCGGGCAGACAAAGTCGATTCAAGACCGTTATCCACTTGAATCTGTCGCAAAGGAAGGTAAACAAGAATCTTACGTGTATAGGGCCGTCAATCGGTCAGTTCCTGAAGTCGCAAAGGAACTCATTAATGAAAGAGAACCGAAGCAAGCATCTAAAGAAGACGAAAATCAAATGTTCCTCGTTTATTCTGATAAGATTTATAACCTGCAAAAGGATAAAGAGAAACCTTCTGATACGTTAATTGAAATAAGTAATAAAGAATTTGTCCGTCAAAATTACCAACCATCCTTCCTGCAAGGATATATTATGGGAAGTATATTAAACGATATATTCGGTTCACGAAAATCATCATACGGTGATTATCGCGGATATAATGACAGACAAAATCATAAACCGGTTATTCCAGAAAGACCACCGACGAAAGAAGAAAAGAAAACCCCGCCTCCAATTACGAAGGAAGGGAAAGGATCTATCATTAAGCGAGGCGATAATGTAGATTCGAAACCTTCCGTAGGAGATACAGGAAGTATTACGAAAAAAGGAAGTAGTACGCCTCCGCCTTCTACTGGAAGCAAAGGAAAAATCACAAAAACACCAGGTGGCTCAAGCGGATCAGATGTGAAGCCGAAATCATCTATTAAAACGCCGCCAAGGAATACATCTCCTCCGAAAACGAGGGTCGGTGGTTCAGGAAAAATTACGAAGAGAAGATAGTTATAGAGACCGAAAAGTGGAAGTTGCTTTTCGGTCTTTTTATTGTGGAAATTAATTCCTTGTAGCTGGTACAATTAATGTATAAGGAGGGATTAGTATGACTATGTATAAAAGATTTAGTGTAATTATGTTCCTCGTCTTATTTCTCAGTTTGTTTATTAGCACAACGATGAAATTCCACTTTGTAGTAGGTATTCTATGGATACTATGTACATGTACTCTTTTTCTATATGTTCCGCTTCGTTTTCAACAAGAAGTGCCCGCCTTTCAAAAATACGTAGCATGGATTAAAAGAGGAAGAAGATGGGGAGAGTAAAATTATATCAGCGATTATTAGAATATATCGACTTACCGACAAAGACTGCAACTTAATAATAAGAAGAGGGTGTGCCAAATTGTTGGCACACCCTCTTTATTCATAATGATTAATGAATATCACGTTTCTTAAAGTTACCGCCTTTTACTTCTGCTACGTCATAAACAGTAATAAAGGCATTTGGATCGATTTCATTAATCAAGTCTTTCATTTTACTTTCTTCTAAACGGTTAATTACACAAGAAATTTCTTTAAATTTCTCTCTTGAATAACCACCGTATACTTCGTTATACGTTGCGCTTCGGCCTAAACGATCACGAATTGTTTCTACCATTAATTCAGGTTCTTTCGTGATGATTTTAAATGTTTTCGAACCACTTAAACCAACTTCAACGATATGAATGACTTTCGAAGCGATAAAGTAAGCAATTGCCGAAAGGATAGCTCCTTGAAGACCGAATACTGTTGATACGAAAATAAATACGAACATGTTTAAGAATAAAATAAGGTCACTTGTTCCAAAAGGTAACTTACGAGAAAGTAATACAGCTAGCATATCGATTCCATCTAATGCGCCGCCGTTACGTAATGCTAGTCCCATACCGAAACCGATAATAATACCACCAACAACTGTAACGAGTAGTGTATCGCCTTCAATAATAGTAGGTATTCCGTGCATAACAACGGTACCTATTGCTAATGAAGCAATCCCGATAATAGAATAAATTGCAAAGCTTTTACCTATTTGTTTATATCCTAACCAAACGAAAGGAATGTTAATAACTGCGATTAGAGCTCCTAATGGCAATCCAAATAATCTTGAACTAACGATACTTAAACCAGTCACACCACCGTCTGATACGTTATTTGGAATTAATACCGCTTCTAATCCGTATGCTGTGATAAATGCCCCAATAATAATCATCAAAGCTTTTGAAGCGATTTTTAGCTTATTGGGCTTGTTTTTGATAATTTTCTCCATGTAATTTCCTCGTTTCAAACTAGTTTCTTATTTGTTACGTCATTCACACCTACATTCCATTTTAACATTTAATTTGAAAAAATACTCCTTTAATGGATGTATGCAGGGAATATTATCACCATATTATATTTAAAATATTTTTGAAATGAGTATAAGAAATCCCATCCTTTCAAAGGATGGGAGGTTATTAAGAAATGATAAAACTAAGCACGGATAGGAATAAAGAAAATCCTAAAATAGCTCCGCAAACTTTCATATGACGTTTACGCCCCATCACAACAATTGCGACATACTCACGAATCATTGCATTAGGCCAGTAATAAAATGCAGTTTTTGATCCGATTCCTTGGCTATTAAGACCGGCTTGCCTTGCGTATATGCCAGCACGGAAAAGGTGGAAATTATTTGTTGTAAAAATACTTCTATACTTACCTTCAGGTTTTAAAGAATCCATAATTTCTTTAGAGAACGACATATTTTGATATGTGTTTACAGAGCGATTTTCTTGCACTGTATGTTCAAGCGGAATACCTTTTTCAACAGCATACTTTTGCATCGCTTCTGCTTCAGGAAGACCTTCATCTGGACCCTGTCCACCAGAGAATATAATTGTTGGTGGTGTATTCACAGCGGCCTGTTTCCAGTAAAAGTCGATTGCTTTATTAATACGACTTGCAAGTAAAGGCGGTACTTTATCATTAATTAAGCCGCTACCAAGAACAATAATGAAGTCTTGATTACGTCTTGGTCTGTTGAATTGATATAAAAAATAAGCGCTTAAGAAGTTAGATAAGTGTATAAAGAAATATATGGTTATAAGAGAAATTCCAGCAAAAATAGGTTGCAAATGTGATGAGAAGAAACTTGCTGGACTTATGAAAAGGAATAATATAGAGAATAAAATACCTAAAGCAGCAATAAGTGTTAAACAGTTAGTAAAACGTCGTCCTTCTCGTTTCATTAAAATTCTCGCATTCAGAAATAGCCCAAACATTAAAGCAACAACACCGAAAGGAATCATAACGACAAATGCTAAAATAGGTAAGACTATTATGTAGCCTAGGATAGTGTTACTTGAGTCCCAAGATACAATCACACAAAACAGAAGGAAAAAACAGAAAAAGACATTAAATAAAAAGCCATTTATTATTTTTCGTGGATCCTTTAAGTAAGAGATAAGAAAAATAATAAACAATATAAGAGGAATAATTCCGAAATACATAAATATAGTACACCTCAATTTGTATAATAATTTGACATACCTTCTATATTACATGATTTTATAATTGAAAATGAAAGGAAAAATGATTTCGAATTTTCTCAATAAAGTGTATGGATACATATGTTAAAATGTATGTAAGGTGATTTATTAGAAGTAAAATGGTTGAAAGGGCACTCTATGGAGTGTCTTTTCTTTTTGATATGTAATTATGCATATTATATTTATTTTCAAGTAAAGAGGATTAAAATATAAGTGGTAGGCAGACTATATAAAGCAGAATTTCTTACAAACATTTCCCTCTACTTTTTGTATCTAACAATCGTATAACAATAAATAATTCTGTTTTATAGCGTCTGTTTATGAAAGGTGCCCTCTTTGAAGGCACCTTTTTGTTGTTTCATGTAGATACTTTTCACTGTTAATATAGTGGAAAGTATCTATACTAAACATTAGCAATCTTCCGTATAAACATTATCAATTTACTATATATTCCAGTGGTGTTAACCTACATATGAAAGGCTTTCTTTTTCAAAATATTACCCCTAATAAATTTTTGAAGAAGTCAACTGTCTCCAAAATTGCCATTCATGCTTAGCAAAAAAGAATCCAGCAGGATTCTTTTTTGTGTTCGCCATGATATGACAAATTGTATCCTGATAACTTATTATTATGTTAAATGGTTATTAAGAAAAGTAAAAGGGAATCTTAGAATGAATTTAAAGAAAATATTTTTAACAGGCGCGATTGTCGTAACAACTCCCTTTACATCTATTGGAACGGCACAAGCAAGTATTATTTTCAAAGATGTTCCAACAGGGCATTGGTCTTATAAAGCAATTTTAGATTTAACAAGTAAAAATATTGTTAGTGGGTACGGAAATGGAATTTTTGGGTTTGGTGATGATGTGACTCGTGAACAATATGTACAGTTCTTATATAATGCGACATTACCATATGAGGAAAGACCAGGAGCAAATCAAGAGCCAAAGCGCTTTGCTAATTGTAAAGAAGCAAACGATGCTGGATTTTATGATATTACAAGAGATAGTCCGTACTATGGTAAGCATTTAGATCGTGATGGCGATGGAATTGCTTGTGAGAGAGAGAAGAGCGGTAAATAAAAAAGCACTCACCCTGAGTGCTTTTTCTTATGGAAACATGCTATTTTTTTAGGCGATTCTCATAAACTAAAAGTAAGGAAATGAAAGTAGGTGACAAAATGCCGTCAGTTGTGGAAGGGGTTATTATTGAAAACTGCAATGGAACGATTAATTTAGGAGATAAATATAACGTGCAGCCTATTGAAAAAACGAAAGCTTATAATGGATCAGGATCATCGAATACAGGAAAAAAAGTACAAACATTTAGTGGTATTAGTACAGCAGATGTAAGGGATAGCGATGTGAACGATCAAGGAATACAGTTTACTTTATAGAGAAATATGTAAAATTGCATAAAATGATGAACTTGCCCTGTGCTACAATCTAGCTGTGAGCTGTTAATGATTCTTCTGTATTATAGTTGTTAGATTGGAAATATAACATCTTATCGAAAATCATACGTAAAAAAGACACTTCAACGAAGTGTCTTTTTTATTTTAGTGATACCCTTTAGCAGAGTCTTTATGAATTTTATTTTTAAAGATACTGTAGCTCCAAAGTTGATATCCAATAACAATTGGTACCATAACCATTGCAACGAAGAACATAATTTTTAAGTTTAATTGACTACCAGCTGCGTTATATAGCGTTGTACTATAAGCATCGTTAATACGAGATGGTAACATTCTTGGGAACATACCTGCAAATCCTGTTGTCATAAACATTGCGATTGTTAAACAAACGAATGTGAATGCGAGACCTATATTATGTTTGTACACCATAATAAGTGCGAGTACACTCATTAACATGGCAAGTACCGGAAGAATGAATAGTACCGGATATTCTGTGAAGTTTTGGAATAAATTTGTACGATTTGCAGTTGCTACATAGAAAATAGCTAAAATGATAGCAGCTGCCATTGAAAATGGTCTTGCGATTTTATAAGCACGATCAGATACTTCACCAGTTGTTTTAATCATAACCCAAAGGGCGCCAGATACGACGAATATAGCAGTGAAGAACAGACCACCTAAAATACCATAATGATTTAGTAAGCTTAGTAAATTTCCTTCATAGCCATTTTTTCCGATTTGTAGTCCGTAATAAAGGTTAGCGAACGTAACACCGAATAAGAAGGCGATTAGGAAACTACCAATTGTAAATGCCCATTTACAAGTTTTTTGCCAAATTGGTGGATCGTCTTTATGCATAAATTCAAGTCCGGCAGCACGAGCAAACAGTGCGAGTAATACTAAAAATAGTGGTGTATATAGGTAACTAAACATATTTGCATATGTGACTGGGAAGGCAGCAAATGTTGCGCCACCAGCTGTAATTAACCATACTTCATTACCACCCCAGAATGGGCCGATTGCTTCTTGTAATTGATTTCGTTCTTGTCGGTCTTTCGCAACGAAAGGAAAAATCATTCCGTTACCAAGTGCATATCCATCAAGAATGAAGTAAACTGTCCAAATTACGCCCCATAAACAAAACCAGATAATTGCAAGCATATCATGAGACATGAGCTGCACCTCCCTCAGTAGCAGGTTCTTCTAATGCTGCTGGTCCTTTTTTCGCGAACTTTAGCATTAAGTATACGTCTGCGATTAAAAGTAATGTGTAGAACAAGATTAAACTAATTAATGAGAACCAAATTTGTGGAACAGATATAGGTGATACAGATTCTGCTGTACGCATTAGTTTATAAACTGTCCATGGTTGACGACCTACTTCGGCAACAATCCAACCAGCGTTAATTGCGATATATGGTAGTAAGACAGACCATATTGTAATTTTTAAATAACGTTTTGAGTTTTCTAGTTTTCCTTTTCGGTTTAAGTAGAAACCGTACCAAGTTAATGCCATAAAGAACATACCAAGTGCAACCATTAAGCGGAAGCTATAGTACACGAGGTTAACATTTGGACGTTCATCTTTCGGGATATCTTTTAAACCAACAATTTCGCCATTAAATGAGTTTGTATAGAAGAAACTCCCTAGTTTCGGAATAGTAAGGAATTCAAAGTTCTTTTCGTTTTTTACATCCGGAATTTGAACAATCGAAAAGCCTTGTCCTTTTCCAGTTTCCCAAACTGCTTCCATCGCAGCTCCTTTAGCTGGTTGATATTTAGCTGCTGATACACCAGACTGATGACCCATAAACGGTGTAACAGTTGCAGCGAATAAACCTAACATTAAACCAAATTTAAATGATTTTTTGAAGAATTCCACTTCATTTTTACGTAATAAATGATAGGCGCTAATTGCCATAACGAAGAAAGCACCAACGATATAACAACCAATTACAGTATGGAAGAACATGTTCCAAGCATATGGATTTGTCACAAGTGCCCAGAAATCATTTAATTCAGCGCGGCCGTTACGTACGACGTAGCCAACAGGATTTTGCATAAAACCGTTTGCTGTAATAATCCAAAGGGCGGAAATATTTGTTCCAAGTGCAACCATCCACATACAGAAGGCACGGAACTTTGGTGAAATTTTGTCTTTACCGAATAACCATATTCCCATGAAAGTAGATTCTAAGAAGAAGGCAACGAGTGCTTCGATTGCGAGAGGTGATCCGAAAATATCTCCCATATATTTGGAGTACTCAGACCAGTTTGTTCCAAATTGGAATTCCATCGTAATCCCAGTTATAATCCCCATTACGAAGTTAATTGTAAATAATTTACCCCAGAAATTTGCCATTTTGCGGTATGTTGGATTCAATGTGCGGGCGTATTGAGTTTCCATACATGCTACTAAAATAACAAGTCCGATTGTCAAAGGTACAAATAAAAAGTGATAAAAAATAGTAATTGCAAATTGAAAACGACTCAGTAACAGAACGTCGGACATAATGAATATTCACTCCTTTTTTACATTATCTACAATCAGTTTATAGTGAAAATACGTTTTAAATAGGAGGGACTTGTTACAAAGGTGTGTGTATATTTTGAAAGAATTATGTCGGTTATCTGAAAATATCTTATTTTCACTATAAAGTAATATCCTTTTTGAGTTTTTTAAATTTTGGTACACTATATAAGTAATGTAAATGAGAGAAAAGAGGGTTCTTTACTATGAAGTCATTAGAAGAGATTTTACAATACAATGAAAAATTCGTTGAAGAAAAAAAATACGAAGAGTACGAAACAGGTAAATTTCCAAACAAAAAGATGGTAATTATCTCTTGTATGGATACTCGTCTTGTTGAATTATTACCGAAAGCGATGAATATGCGTAACGGTGATGTGAAAATTATTAAAGTAGCAGGCGCTGTTATTTCACATCCGTTTGGAAGTATTATGCGTAGTATTTTAGTTGCTGTATATGAACTTGGTGCTGATGAAGTTTGTGTAGTTGGTCACCACGATTGTGGTATGGCAAAAATTCAAGCAAGCAGTACAATTGAGAAGATGAAAGAGCGCGGTATAACAGAAGAGAAATTAGATACACTTCGTTATTCTGGAATCGATTTAGAAAGATTCCTACAAGGATTCTCTAGTGTAGAAGAAAGTGTAGAACATAGCGTATCAATACTTCGCAACCATCCATTACTTCCTGAAGAAGTACCTGTTCACGGTCTTGTTATAGATCCTGACACAGGAAAATTAGATTTAGTTGTGAATGGTTACGACAATTAAGAATTTACTTTGTCATCCTTTTTATCTGGGACAGGATCAAATCCTCCCGGGTGGAAAGGGTGACATTTTAATATACGCTTGCATGTAAGCCAAAACCCTTTCAGAGCACCATGTTTTTGAAATGCTTCTAATCCATAATGAGAGCAAGTTGGGTAAAAGCGGCACGTTGGTGGTGTCATCGGAGAAATGAACTTTTGATAAAAGCGTATAATGCCAATAAAAATCTGTTTCATAATGGTCTCCTTTTCAGCATAGTCTTAAAGTATTATAGCACGACTGTACATAATACTTTACTAATGTTGATTTCCGTTATATCATATTGGATATAACGGAATTAAATTAAAAGCGGGAGAGATGTTGTATGCCATCAGTAGAAAGCTTTGAATTAGATCATACGATTGTAAAGGCGCCTTATGTAAGACATTGCGGAGTTCACAACGTAGGTAGTGACGGTATTGTAAATAAATTCGATATTCGTTTTTGCCAACCGAATAAACAAGCAATGAAACCAGATGTTATTCATACGTTAGAACATTTATTAGCATTTAATTTACGTAAATATATTGATCGTTATCCGCATTTTGATATTATCGATATTTCACCAATGGGCTGCCAAACAGGATATTATCTTGTAGTAAGCGGAACACCAACGGTTCGAGAAATCATTGATTTATTAGAATTAACATTAAAAGATGCGGTTCAAATTACAGAAATTCCAGCTGCAAATGAAACACAGTGTGGCCAAGCGAAGCTTCACGACTTAGAAGGAGCACAACGCTTAATGAACTTCTGGTTAAGCCAAGATAAAGATGAACTTGAGAAAGTATTTGGATAAAAAGAAAAAACTGCCTGTGAAAGGGCAGTTTTTTTGTAACACGATGATAAATGAAATTATATCGACGATTTTTCGAATATATTGAACACAACTTGAAATATATCAACGATTTTTTTAATATATCGACGTTTCGACACTGGATATCAACTTGCCGACAAAAACTGACAATATTATGAATCAAATAAAAAGAAGAGGTCGTCTAACATATGTGTTGGACGACCTCTTTTTTATGAAAGTATACTAGACACCCCAACATATAAAACAAAGGCAGAACCGAGAAAATAAACAAATGCCTTAGCTTTTTCTTGTTTCTTCATTTCATCAATTCCAAACAGGATAAACATAATACTTAAAAGGATAAACACGTAAGGTAAAAGAATAGTGAAGTTTGCAAATAGGCTAAATAGTGCAAGAGAAAGAGCGATAGTGGCGATTATAATTCGAATGTTTTTTAACATATAATCCTCCTTTAAAAGAAAATTATAAATGGAATAACAAAAACAATCGTAAAAAGACTTAAACCGATGCTAATAGCTCCAATTTGTTTTTGCTGTTTTTGAATCGTCTCAATTCCTACTAAACTGCCATATAAACTAAAGAGGAACAAAATGATAGGTGAAAAGATTTGAAAGTTCATTGTAAATGTGCTGTATAAACATAAGATCAAAGTAATAAAAACGATGGTTAGCTGTACTTTTCTTATATGCATTTTAACCTCCTAGTAGAAAAATAATTACCGAGAGACAAAAATTATAATAGCAACGATTAAAGTGAATACGCCAGAAAAGAAGGAGAGTGTACTATGTACTTTCTTTTGTTTCTGTTTTTCTTCTGCGCTCATGATGAAGGTCATAACAGATAAGGCGATGAGCATATAAGGCATTGTAACAAATGCGTTTGTAAATATTACGGATAGAGCGAGAACGATGACGATAAGAGCGGATAAAATGCGAAAGGTTTTTAGCATATAAATCTCCCTTTTTTAAATAAACTATTTACCGAAATATTTCTGAGAGGCCAAGTAATAAAGCACCAGCTCCAGCCATGAACGCAAGTATGCTGCTAGATTGTTTCTGTTTTTTTATTTCCTCTAAACCTATAGTGAAAGCCATAGCTCCTAAGAAAATGAACATGTAAGGCATAATGTCTCTGTTACCGCTAATAAAACTATAGGTTGCTATAGATAAAGTGATAAGTGCAAAAGTAATTCGAACGCCTTTTAACATAAAAGCCCTCCTTCTAGTTTATGTAGGTAATGATGAGAACAATCAAAGAGAAAGCTCCAGCAGTAATACAAATAAAGCCTGTTCCTGAATCCTTTTTCCTTATTTGTTCAATGGCAATGAGAAACAGTAAAGCTCCTAATAGAAATTGTGAAAGTGGTAGAAAGTTATGTTGAAATGTCAGTAAATTAATACTGGATAGGATGTGGGCTAAAATAAGTAGTATATGAAGCGTATTATGAATTCTTCTTGCTGTTTTTTGTATAAGGATTATCTTCTGGCTTATCAACAGAATGTTTATAAGCGTAGCCTTTATTAATCGTCATGACGGAGAGTACTAGTATGACTAGGACGATTATAATACCGATAATTAATATTTTGAACATGGAATCCCTCCTTTTCTTTATTTTACATAATTTTGTAATTGATGAAAACAATAGAAATTAAAAGGATGAAAGAAGGGTGTTACATGGAGACGAAAAAAACATATTATATATCAATAGGAAACGGTCAAATTTCACAAGTGAAGACGGCGGATACGTATAATTTTGAGATTTCCGCAAGTGATGAGGAAATTACGGAGTTAAGAGAGTACTTTGATCAAGCATATGTAGAGGATTTAGGTTCATTTGTACGTTCTCACGTTCCATTTGTTGAGTATCATCACGATTCGAATAATGACCGATATGATGAACAACTACAAAAAGCATATAAAATGATTTACGATTTAGGTAATCATGAGACGAAAGAATTAGTCGCGCAAATGGGAATAATCAATGGATTGTAATTGGATAATATTATGCAGAAAAGCGAGAATATGCTACAATTTGTGGTAGGAAAAACTTGTAACCATCAATAGGGGAGTAATGGCATGTACAAATTTAAAGATTATTACCACAACACTGTACAATTATCGTTTGAACGTTATCCATTTTCTCCTGAGCCAAAGCATGTTTGGGTTGTATGCCGGTACGGGGATCAATGGTTATTAACGCATCATTTACGTCGCGGTCTTGAATTTCCAGGTGGTAAAGTAGAATTAGGGGAAACACCGGAAGAAGCGGCAGTTCGAGAGGTTCATGAAGAAACTGGCGGCATAGTTTCTGATTTAACTTACTTAGGACAATATAAAGTATCTGGAAAAGACAAAATAATCATTAAAAACATTTATTTTGCAACGATTAGTGCGGTAGAAGAACATACGCATTACGAAGAAACGAAAGGGTCTGTTTTATTAACAGACATTCCTGATAACATTAAAACGGATAGAAAATTTAGCTTTATAATGCGTGACGATGTACTGGCGCGCACGATGAAACATATAGAAGAAATCGGCTGTTTTACGAAGTAAAGTGGCCGGTTTCTTTTTTTTGTGTGTAAGAATAAATGTAAATATATCTTTATATACTTTTGGGTATATTATACAATTTTGTGAAGATATATTTACATTTTAGGAGGGTGAAGATGGATAACAGAAAAGAAACGACTGTTACTGTTTCAATGGTTAAATTAAATATCTATGCATGTCTTATAATATTCGCTTTGGCGTTTGGAATTGGTTATTTGCATATATTTCTTTCAGGCGGGGTTCAATTTGAATTTACATTGCCCGTTATGTTTCTTTTGATTATTGGAATGATTGTTCTCATTTGTATTCATGAAGCGATACATTTAATAGGGTTTCGTTATATCGGAGGTGTTCCGTGGAGCGAACTAAAATGGGGTGTCAATTGGAAATTAGGTGTTGCATATGCTCATTCTAAAAAGGTGATTACAGTAAAGCAAATGAAGAAAGTATTAATGCTGCCGTTTTTACCGACTGGTATTTTGCCAATTGTAATTGGATTAGCTACGAATGTGCAATCAATCTCATTTTTAGGAATTTTACTAACAGCAAGTTGTATCGGTGACATTGCCTTATATCAAAAAGTTTCAAAGTTTCCAGGTGATGCGCTAGTTAAGGATCATCCGAGTAAACCGCAGTTTACAGTATATGAATCATAAAGGAAGAGGAGGCGCTAGAGTAGCGACCTCCTCTTGTTATTGTCGGTAAGTGGATATATTGTGAAAATCGCTGATATAATTTATTTACTATTATTTTGTTTTCATCTCTACCTCTAAAAACGAAAGTATCTCCAATAAATCATCCACTACACGTGAATGCTCAAAATCACCCCAAAATGAATCTCTCTTCCAAACATCAAGAACCCCTACTCGTTCAGAACCAAGCACATCGTTTTCTGGATGATCTCCAACATAAAGACACTCTGCGGCTTTAACGTCTAGCTTTTGCAAAGCTCGTTCGAAAATTTCAGGATGTGGTTTTTTAATTCCTTCCGCTTCGGAAACGAGAATTGTATTTGTATACGTATGTATGTTTAGTGCGCGGAGATTGTTCGTTTGAAAGTCAGTAAAGCCGTTTGTAATAATGCCAATTTTAATATTTTGTTGTGTTAAACGTTGAAGTAATTCATGCATGTTTTGGAAAGGAATACAATGATGTTGAAAATTTGTAATGTAGTCGTGCAGCAGTTGCTCTGGTGTTAAAGTGGTAATGTTGTATTCGCAAAGGAGAGTAGCATATACTTTATCTTTCCACGTATAGCCATTATTATCGAGCTCAAGAAATCGAGAACAATACTCTGATTTTTCTATGTTCATTAAGTGAGAGGCAAAGCGATTATATTGATCATGAATAAACTGTTCTAGAGATTGGCGCCGATCTAATAGTGTTCCATCTAAGTCGAATAAGACTGCTTGGATCATGCGAAACCTCCTTATAGTTTGTATAATTAAGTATCGCACATTTGTTAGAAATTGCTTATGATATTTTTGTAGAATGGAACGACGGAGGTTTATATGAAGAGACTGTATGGTAAGTTAGTAGCGGTTGTCGTCGCAATTGGTTTAGTAGCAGGGTGTGATATTTCTATGAAGAGTGTGAAGGAAAAAGAAGTTTGTAAAACAGAAGAAGAATGCGTGGAAATAGGAGATAAGAAACTTCAAAAAGTATATGAAAAAATAGATGGATTATCTGAGCTTGAAGCAGTAGAAGATTATGATATAGAAGAGCATGAAAGTGCGGATATGAAAGGAGCAGAACAGAAAAAAGAAGAGGATGAAAATTACTTCTTTTTAGTTTCTTATTATATTGATGGTGATGAAATTGTAGATCCTTATTTTGAAAAAATAGAACGGAAACGTTTAAATAAAGTATTCGCTGAAGATAAAGAAGCGAAAGAAGAGGTGCTACAACAGCGTCAAGATAGAGGTTATCATGAAGACTTATGGGATATGTACCGCACGCTCATTCCAGCTAAATATCGCGGGAATATAACCGGATTTGATTTAATAACGGACGGTTATGACGGTGTTGTTGCTCACGTTATGCCTAGTATGGAGAATCCGAAAGATTGGACCCTAAGCTTAGATACACTTGATTCGGCGGTAAATATCGATGAAGTGATGAAAACATTAATTCATGAGACGGCTCACGTGTTGACGCTCGGGCATAAGCAAATACCAGTAGATGAAAACTATGTAAAGGATTTTGAAGAATATAAAGATATTTCAACGTACCGAAATAACTGTGAAACTCTTTTCTTACAAGAGGGATGTGCGAGGGGAAAATCTTATATTAATCAATTTTATAACTCTTTCTGGAAGGACATTGAGCAGGAGTGGATAGAAAAGAAAGTAGAAGAAAGTGAAGAAACTCAAATTGAATTTTTTAAAGAAAAGCATGAGGAGTTTGTCTCACATTATGGAACGACAAACGTAGCGGAAGATATTGCAGATACGTTTACAGCATTTATTTTGCAAGATTCAAAAAAGGTGAAAGAAGGATCGGAGTTAAAGTATAAAAAAATTGCGTTCTTCTATCAGTTCCCTGAGCTTGTAAAAAGGAGAGCGGAAGTGTTGACGGGATTATATGATGTTTCGAAAACGTAAAGAATTTTAGTTCTTTGCGTTTTTCATGTTGATAAAATTGAAAATTATGTCTTTTTATCAAAAAGAAGAAGGAACTGAAGCTTTAAAAGAGAATTAGTATAAAAATGTCACAAATTAGACACAATTATAATGCGCATATTGTAGGGACTATAAGTTTACTCTCAAGGAGGTAATGAAACGTATGAAAACGATTCTTGCGGTTGCTGGTCTCATTTGGGTAATGTCTCACGGTTTTCCGATTTTTGAAGGAGAGCAAATTCGTAGTGCATTAAATAAAAAGTATGATGATTATCATGTAATAGATCGAAAAGAAAATGTCGTTACAGTACGTGTGAAAGATTGTTTCCATACAGTTACAGTTGCGGATGGAAACGTTACAAATGAAACAAAGATGTGTGATAAAAGGTAAAGAAAGAAGCTGACTATAGTCTATCGCTCTAAGTCAGCTTCTTTTTCGTTTTCCAATTAAAAGTTTTTCAAATGCCTCAACAAACACATACATAAGTGTTGCGAGGACGCAGGTGAGTAGTACGCTCAGTAAGACGAGCGTGAAATTAAATACTTGGAATCCGTAGCTAATTAAGTAGCCAAGACCTTGTTTAGAGACGAGAAGTTCGCCGAATATAACACCGACCCATGATAAACCAACGTTCACTTTTAACGTTGAAATAATTGCTGGGAAGGATGCAGGGAGAACGACTTGCTTATAACATTGCCATTTATTTGCGCCAAATGTGTCCATCACTTTTATATAGTTAGAATCGACTTCTTGAAATGCGCTGTAAATAACGAGAATGGTAATGATGATGGAAATGATTACCCCCATTGCAATCGACGAAGAAATATTTGGACCGAAGATTACAATGATAATAGGTCCAAGTGCCACTTTTGGCATGGCGTTTAGGACGACGAGATAGGGGTCGAGCACGCGAGCGAGAAGTGGCATCCACCAAAGGAAAGTAGCGATAATAGCGCCGAGCACTGTTCCAAGAATGAAGCCTACTCCTGTTTCAAGTAATGTCGTCCATATGTGAACCAAAAGCGAACCGTCAATCCATTTACTAAGGAAGAGATCCCAAATGCTTGAAGGAGAGCTAAAGAGTAAAGGATCAATCCACTCTTTTTTGCTAGCTATTTCCCATAGTGAAAAGAAAAGAATGAGCAGTAAAAGCTGCAGTGAGCGTGCTAACCATGCGCGCTTGCGTTCTTTTTTCTGAAACTGTTCATGTAGTTGCTTTATATTATCCAAGTCGCTCCAGCTCCTTCCATATATCTTGGAAGAGGGATGGGAAGTCGTGGTGATGGCGTGATTCTAACGGTGATAAGGAACGGATGCTTTCAGGGACGATAAATGTTTTTGCAATTTTCCCAGGATTCGCTTGTAGTAAATAAATACGATCACTCATCGCAATGGCTTCCTCAATATCATGTGTTACGAGTAGTGACGTTTTCTTATATTTGCGTAGTAAGTTGAAAACGAGATCTTCTAGTTTCAATTTCGTTTGATAATCGAGCGCTGAGAATGGTTCATCTAGCAATAAAATTTTAGGATCGGTCGCTAACGTTCGAACGAGAGCGGCACGTTGACGCATACCGCCGGACAGTTCACGAGGGTATTGCTCTTCTACATCATGTAGACCGACTTGTTTTAAAAGCTGTAAAGTATGTTCTTTCGTCTGTTCAGTGTAAATTTTTCGGGTGTGAAGTCCGAGCATAATATTTTCTTCAATTGTTTTCCAAGGAAACAAGTAATCTTGCTGCAACATGTACCCCATAGATGAAGTTTTCGTTGTAATAGGCTCACCATCTAAAAAGACGATGCCTTCAATTGGATCAAGCAGCCCAGCAATAATGGAGAGGAGTGTCGTTTTGCCGCAACCACTTGGACCGAGTATAGAAATAAATTCGCCTTCTGCCACTTGTAAACTCATGTCTTCGAGAATCAATTTAGCATTCTCTTTTGCGAAAAAGCAGTGAGAAACGTTACGTATTTGTAAAAAACTCATACACTTCGCCTCTATTTCTTAATAACGCTTTCGGCAATTTTTGTATTGACGAGCGCTTCATGTGGAACTTCTTTTTGTAATTCGCCAGCTTCTTTCATAATCGTTTGGAGCTGTTTCCATTCTTCAGCATCTAATAGCGGATTTGTCGCATAAGAATGTTGCTTTTTATAACGTTCAATTACTTTTACTGCAATGTCCTTTGAAGTGTCTTTAAATAACGGAGAAACGGTGTCAGCAATCTCTTCTGGACTATGTGTATCAACCCATTGTTGTGCTTTATAGAGCGCACGTGTGAATTTTTCAGCAGCATCTTTATCTTTCTTTAAGAAGCTTTCTTTTGCCATGAACGTTGTATACGGAACAGTTCCAGATTCATTTCCGAACGAAGCGACGATAAACCCTTTTCCTTCTTTTTCAAATATACTTGCAGTCGGTTCAAAGAGCTGTACAAATTCCCCAGTACCAGATGCAAAGGCACTTGCAATGTTAGCAAATTCGATGTTTTGAATTAAGTTTGTATCTTTGTGGGGATCAATGCCATTTTTCTTTAAAACGTATTCTCCAACCATTTGCGGCATGCCGCCTTTACGCTGTCCTAAAAACGTAACACCTTTTACGTCATTCCAATTAAAAGAGTCTAATTTTTTACGCGAAACTAAAAATGTTCCGTCTGTTTGTGTAAGTTGTGCGAAGTTAATGATAGGGTCTTTTGCACCTTGTTGATGAACATAAATAGACGTTTCAGAGCCGACGAGAGCAATATCAATTCCGCCAGATAATAGGGCGGTCATCGTTTTATCTCCGCCAGCTGTTGTTTGGAGGTCAATATTTAATCCTTCATCTTTAAAAAATCCTTTTTCAATCCCGACATATAAAGGGGCGTAGAAGAGAGAATGGGTAACTTCGCCGATGCGAATGTTTTGCGTTTGTTCTTTCGTACCTTCCTTTTTACTACTGCAAGCAGCAAATGTGAAAACAGCTAGTAACATGATGCAAAAAACAGCTATTAATTTTTTCACTATATGACACCTCCTAGAAGTCACTCTACAAGCATGATATGTAGGTAAGTGCCCATATGTGAGTGTGGATAGAAGGAATTTTTCGGGTGATAAAGAAGTACAAATATAAGGGGTGATAAAATGGATTACGAATATGATGATAGCGTACATTTACATCTTGATTATTTCGGAACAGAATGTGATATGGAATCGATTGCTTATAAGCGGAAGAATGAAGACGTGTGGGATGTGTATTTTAATTTTGGGGCATATGGTCTTCAGAAAGATGAGATCGAGACAGGTAGATTTATGGATGAATATGCTGGTCATTACGTTTTTTCTGTACATGCTCGTGATCTTAGCTGGGAATTTGGAAGTGCTCAATTTGAAGAGTGGGTTTTGAGAAATCAAATAGTAGAAAAATCGCTGCAAAAATAGGGAGGAATTTTGTGGTCGATTTTCTCATTTTCTTGTTCATTTTCGTAGTCGGATTTTTTATTATGCAAGTACTCGTTTATCGATTTGCAAAGAAAAACATTCAAAAATATACAAGAATAAAATGGATTCATATGTGGCTAGAGATAAATATGAAGAAGGGCCCAAGATTAGATCTTTTTGATTTTGTAGTTATCGTACTTGTATGTGTTATATGGAAAGTATGGATGTATTCTCTTATATAATAAATATGTTAATGTCTGTTAGAATGAAGGAGAACCTGTCAGTGTTGGTAGGTTCTTTTTTTTATGGTAATAATTTTATGAAGCATAGTTCATTTATGCTGTTGGAATATAGAGCGAAGAAGTTTTATCCCGTTCAATCCTGAGTGGTTCGGGCTTATTAAGTTTCACTGTATTTTTAAGGGGAAATTAAGGATACACGTGTATAATACAAACACATAGGGAGACTAACTGTATACAAATATTTTATTTTGTATATGACAATATGTTTGTGGATGCGAGACGAAGGGGTAAAGGAAAGAGGGAATAAATTGCGTTTTAATGTTTTTACACAACGACGAAGAAGAGATGAATTTCATTTTAGTTTTTCTCCTCAGCAGCCGAGGAAGAACCTATTAATTTCTATCATTCTTAGTGGAATGTGGGCGATTTGTTTAGAGACACTGTTTTTTGTTATGTTAAGGTCGTTCGAATTCGAGAGAATTAAAGAATTTTTTAATGGGAAAATACAGCTGAGTATACTCATTATTGTTTTGTGGAGTGTACTATTATACATCATTCATTTAAATAAAGGCATTAGTCATAAGCTTAGGCCGGCTATTCAAGCTTACGTCTTATTATTTTTAATCGCTCATACAATGAATTGGATGTATATCATGATACAGGAGAATATGAGCCTTATATTAGTTAATAACTGGGTTAATGTCCGATACGGACAGTATATATTAAGCTTATTATTTATTTATATGATATATGTTTTTATGTATAGTTTGCTTGGACGAATCTTTTTGAGTATCACGATAACAAGTTTGGTGCTAATTGTTTTTGGGATTGTGAACCATTTTAAACTTATTTTTAGAGGAGATCCATTCTATCCGTCTGATTTCACACAGATTACTCAAATGCAGTCCGTGATACCAATGGTTATGGACTATTTTAGTTGGTGGACTATATTTTTGGGGATATTCGGGATTGCTCTGCTTGTATATTTAGTTATGTATATACGAAAGCACATTCCAGTTATAAAGCCTAATATAATTACGAGAATTATTTTAATATGTGCTTCTACGTTTATGGTGTATGCATATAATAATTATCCTAATACATTTATGAGTAATGTATTTCAAAAATATGGGGTAACCTTCGTGGCTTGGAATCAAAATGTAAACTATAATGATAATGGTTTTGTTTTGGGATTTGTCAGTAACTTAGACACAACTGTCATTGAGAAGCCAGAAGAATATTCAAAAGAAACTATGCTACAAATTTCAAATAATATAAAGAAACAATATGGAAGCAATGTAGGGAAAAAAGAAAAGACCGAGAAGCCAAATATTATATTTTTCATGAGTGAAGCTTTTTGGGATCCAACAAAGCTAATGAATCTTTCATTTAGCGAGGATCCGATGCCGAATTTACATCAATATATTGAGAATTTTCCGGGTGGACAAACAGTATCTCCTGTATTCGGGGGAAACACAGCGAATACAGAATTTGAAGCGTTAACGAGCTATTCAATGAGCTTTTTGAAGCAAGGTTCTATACCATATCAACAAGCGGTGACAGGGCAGAGAGAAATTCCGTCTATCGCAAGTGAATTGAAAAAACATGGATATTACACGAATGCAATTCATGCTTATGGAAGATCATTTTATAAGCGGGATGATGTATATAATGTTTTAGGAATTGATAATTTCAATGCAGAAGATACAATGAACAACATAGAGGTAGATGGGGATTATATTAGTGATGTATCTATTAGTAAAGAAATAATAGAGGAATTGAATAAGAGAAAGCAACATACGTTTATTCATGCAGTTACGATGCAAAATCATTTTCCATTCAATCCAGGACGATTTGAAGAAAAGCAAATAGAAATTAGCGGATTAACAGATGAGGGATCGAAGGCAGAATTAGAAACATATACTGAGGGTATACGTCGTTCTGATGAGGCTCTAAAATATTTAGTAGAACAAATTCAAGAGCTAGAAAGGCCTACTATATTGGTTTTCTTTGGAGATCACTTACCAATATTAGGGGTAAATAAAGCTATCTATGAAGAAGCTGGATATATAGAGAATGAAGAAACTGTAAATGAAAGGTTAGCTATGTCAGAAACACCATTGTTAATGTATGCAAATTTTGATTTGCCAAATGACAATTTAGGTTTAGTAAGTCCGATTTATTTTTCTAGTCTCGTTTTTGATTATGCAGGATTAAAACAATCACCATTTTATCAATTTTTATCGGAAATGCATAAAGAAATACCGGTTCTGAGAGAGGAGTTAAAGGTTAATAAAGATGGGGAAGAGATAACAGATTTAACAAAGAAACAAAAAGAAATGTTAGAGCAATATAAAATGATTCAATATGATTTACTTGCTGGAAAGCAGTATAGTAAAGATATACTATTTTAAATAGAACAAACAAAAAGAACTTGTATAACGATACAAGTTCTTTTTTTTATAGTATTTAACGGGGTAACCAGACAAGCTGGGTTTAGGGAGTATTACCTGTACATTTAGTATAAATGAAAATGTAATCGTTTTATTAATTGATTTGTGAGAAATATGTGAATTTTGAGCTTTTCAAAAAATGCGTTCCAATTGAAACGATTTGGTATAGATTTTTATGAATGCAAAAACTTTATAAGTTCTGCATTTAATTCATCCGCTTGATCGATTGGAGAGCCGTGACCGCTATTTGTAAGAGGATGTAACTGAGAATTTTTAATCCGCTTTTGCGTGAGCTCAGCGCTTTTGTAAGGGATAAGTTGATCGTGAACACCGTGGAATATTTTTGTTGGGACGTTAATTTTACTTAAATCTTTCGTTACATCTTCATTTGCGGCTGCTTGCAATATTTTGATGAGAGCGTAGGAAGCAGACTGCATACCGAGATAAGAAAACCATTCTAACGTAGCAGATCCTAAGTTTCTATTAAAAAATGATAAAGATACATCATTTAAAAATTTTGGCATATTGGCATACATTTGATTAATGAGGGTATCTGCTTGTTCTTTTGGGACACCATAGGGCGATTCTTGATTTTTAACGAAAGAGGGGGAAACAGCATCGACTAATACAAGTTTAGAAATACGATGGCCATTATAGCGGGACATGTACCGAATAGAAAGAGCACCACCTACTGAGAAACCGACTAATGTAGCATTTTCTACTTGAAGTGCTTCGAGAACAATGGCGATATCGTCTGCTAAACGATCGTATGTGTAACCAGTCCATGGTTTATCAGATTGCCCGTTTCCGCGTATATCCATAGCGATGCAGCGGAAACCATGCTGTGGTAACACATTGAGTTGATATTGGTACATTTGATGATTTAAAGGCCAGCCATGGACGAAGAACACAGTTTTACTACCGGGTCCAGGATTAACGTCTTGCACAAAAATATGCACATCTTTCTCGACGGTAACAAACATAAATTATCCCCCTAACCTATTCATATGCTCTATCCCAAAAGCGTTGTTTCGTCATGGCTTTAATGAATTCATTTGCAAGTTGCGTAGGGTTTTGTTCTATTAGGACGCCAGGCTTTCCTTCAATATTTAAAGATTGAATAACGGTAGATCCATTTTGAAAGGCACCAATTGGCTTAAAGTGATTATATGATTCTACGACAAATGAACTCGCTTTATTAAGAAACTGTTCATCAAGGTTTCCTCCAATAAGAAGTAGCCCGTCATAAAGAAGTGAAGATCCCGTTAAGAAAGTGTCATTCACGTCCCAACGTACATTTTGCGTTCCTTGCACAATACCTAATCGCTCGGAAACAATTACTGGCTGCAGCCCAACTTGTTTGAATTGATTTAGTATATGTTGCGCGTTTTGTCCGTCATATCCATTTGCAACAATGACACCTACTCGTAATGTATTAGGACTAAATGTCGTATTTGCCATACTGAGTGCTGGCGATGAAGTCCCAAAATGTATCATGTGCTGTTTGTCCCTGTGGAATCTCATTATGCGGTTCAGGTTTAAGGGCGTGAATAAGATCAGGGAATTTAATGCCATCTTGAATGAAAAAAATAGGAATATTGTTTCCTACTAAATCAAAATTTCCTTCTTCTGTATAAAATTTAACGGCGAACCCTCGTACATCTCGATTTGTTTCATTCGCCCCTTTTGATCCAGCTACTTCAAAGAAGCGAACGAAAAGGGGTGTTTTTTTTGAAGGGTCTTGTAAAAAGTGGGCCATTGTTAGCTCTTCTAAAGATTCATATAGCTCGAATATACCATGTGCACCGTATCCACGTGCGTGAACGACTCTTTCAGGAATTCGTTCACGGTCAAAATGAGCAAGCTTTTCTCGCATTAGGAAATCTTCTAGAAGAGTAGGACCACGATCACCAGCGGTTAAAGTATTTTCATCATTTGAAATGGTAACACCTGTATTTGTCTTCATTTTCTTTCCTTCATTCTCACGTGCGAAGGATTTAAGTTGTTCTGTTTTTTTATTTTTTTTGCCGTCCACATAAAACACCTCCCATAATATACGTATTATTGTTTATAGCTTTTATGCTTATATAGCCTGAAGATACTTTGCTTTATTGGGATGATTTTCCTCAAATGTTCGATTTATCTTTGTTTGTCTATGAAAATCATTTATTATAATAAATGGTATTCTTCGAGATATTATTTTGAAGGGGTGTTGAAGTGAAAGGAAGTTTTCTATCATATAAAGAAGAAGAAAGGAATGCAAAAATTTTTTTATGGGTGCTATATATCATTGTTGTTGCATACCAAATTTTCTATGCAATCGTATTAGAAAATAAATCATTAACGGATATGGGACATAGCATACTATGGCAAGTTATTTGCGGAACTGCAATACTCGGTGTGAATGTATATTTAATAAAAAAAGAGAAAGCGAACCTTGTTAAATATGCATGTGTATTTGCATACATAGGAATAGAAATCGTTAATATACTTTCGTATATGCTTTATAATGAGGCGGCATTTGATGGAGTAAATATAATAGAAATTATTTTCATCTTCTTTGTACCTATATTTTTAAATAAAAAATATTTTGTGCTTGTACTTTCGACAATTGTAGGGAAATATGTTATTTATTTATTCATATTAAAGGAAGTAAAAGGATTTATGTTCCTCATTATGTATACACTCGTATTAATAGCGGCATACATCATTTTAAATCGATTTATACAATACCTTTCAGCGGTAAAGGAAAGTATTAAGATTGCTAGTGAATCACAAAAATTAGCAGTAATCGGAAAAATGGCAGCGACAGTGGGACATGAAATTAAAAATCCACTTGCTTCATTAAAAGGGTTTACGCAATTACAACGAGAGAAGCATGAGGAGGACCCTATTTACGAACAGATGATTTTTGAAATAGAAAATATGAATAATATGATAAGTGAGTTAATGGAAGTTGCTACATGTAAACCTTCTGTTTATAAGAAACATAATATAGGTGAAATTGCATTACAAGCAGTAAAAATTGTTCGCGAAAAAATGAATGAATCTAGCGTCCAGTTTATTTCTAATGTAGAAGAAAAGACGATAGAAGTTGAATGTGATGAGCGGAAAATAAGAGGAGTCTTTCTATATGTCATAAAAAATGCTCTGGAGGCAATGGAGCAAGGTGGCACATTAGAGTTACGGTTAGAAAACAAAGGACAAGATTATGTAATGCTAAGTGTAATTGATAATGGTTACGGTATTAAGAAAGAAAATTTAGCTCGTGTTAAAGAGGCCTTTTATACAACGAAACAAGATAAAATTGGCCTAGGACTTACTGTAGCGAATCGGCTTGTTACTGAGCAGCATCTTGGTGAATTACATATTTCAAGTGAAAGAGATATTGGAACTAGAATAGATATTATGCTCCCGAAGCAACGTGGAAATAATGAAATCCAAGAGGGAGAAAAGCTAGGAGTTACGATATGAATAAAGACGATATATTTAAAAATGAAGAAATGAAGGCACTGAAAATATTTTTAAGTTTATTTTTCATTATATTTTTTGTATACGATCTTGCCTACGAATTTATTGTACCTTTAATAGGAGGAGAGCAAGAAGGAGTAGGAGAATTTGAAGATGGTTTAGGCTTATGGCTTTATTTTCTAATGGTGATTTTGTTTTGTATTGGAGTATACTTCATGAAATGGAAGAATCCATTTGCAGTGAAATATATTATTCTAATTGGATATAACCTATTAGATTTTATCCATAATTTTATGATTTACTACGGTAGTGATGCTGAGTTTGATGGTGGGAATATAGTAGAAGGATTTTTTATTTTATTTGCCCCACTCTTTGTGAACAAAAGGTATTTTTGGTTAGTTACTGGTATACTTGTTGGGAAATACGCTCTTATAGGAATCATTATTCACTCGTCACTCGTTTTAATCCCGATGGCATTATATAGCGTATTTACTATTATATGTTGGATTATGTTTTTAAGGTTTCAATCTTACGTTCGTACGCTTGAGATGATGGATAAAGAAATACAACAAACAGAAAAGCTAGCAACTGTTGGGAAAATGGCTACAGTTATTGGTTACAAAATTAGAAGACCTCTAGCTAATTTAGATAAATTTGTTAATAAGCAAGCAAATAAATATCCTGAGGATAAAATATATAGTGATATTATGAAACAAGAAGTAGAACGAATTCATACAATCGCTACAGAACTTAGTGGATTTGAGAAATCTAAATCACTAGAATCAGAAGTTCATAATATAGAAGAAATTATCGCTTATGTTATTCGAGTTATGGGAAAGCCTGCTTTAAAGCAAGGAGTGCACATACAAGGTATTTATAGTAAAGACATACCATCGATTACATGCGATGAAAAACGATTAAAGCAAGTATTTTTTAATTTAATTAAAAATGCGATTGAAGCAATGTCAGTTGGCGGAACGATTACGATTAAAGTGACTGTAGAAGATGCAATCATTGTTCAAGTTAAGGATGAAGGTTGCGGTATTCCAAAAGACAAAATTCCGAAGCTAAATGAAGCTTTTTACACAACAAAAGAAACGGGAACAGGTTTAGGTTTAGTAGTTACAGAAAAAATTATTAAAGACCACAACGGTAAAATGAGTTTTGAAAGTGAAGTTGGGGTTGGAACGACTGTGAAGATTGTATTGCCAATGTAATGAAAAAATTTTTAAAAGGGAGATTACTTATTTGAGAGTGATCTCCCTTTTTTATTGTGGATGAGAGTAAGACATGTTGATAAAGGTAGGCAAGTTAATTATATTAACATAGTGTATATAATCAAAAATCCAATATATGGATAAATTTAAAATGATAGTATATACTAAACTTGTCTGTTATTTGTTTTAATTCATTTGTATTTCTATTTGCTGACCCGAATCTCGGGTCTTTTTTTTGTTAAATAAATTATTTTTTAGTAAGGGCTATATATCAGTGATTAAAAAAATAGAATATACAGCACTCGCAGTAATTCCAGGGGTAATATAAAGGGATATAGCATCTCCTCTCGAAACTGAGTTTCCAGTTGTAATGCTAGTCCAAGTTATAGTAGCGGGACCGACTGCTGGATTAGGATTAAACACTTGAATTTGTCCTGATCCAGTATCTGTTGGTTTAATTGAAAATACCATAGTTCCTGTAATTTTGTCAGTGGTAGTTAAAGTAAGAGTAGATAGGATGTAACTAGAGGTAGGGGCAGTGAGGTTTGTTGGAACATTCCTGCAAATATTAATCGTATAAACAGCAGCAGGTAAGTTATTTACATTTATAGATGCAGCGAAGCCAACTATACTACCGGCTCCAGCAGTGACATATGGAATAACATTGGAGTCAATTCCAGGAGAACCCGCTATACGTTGAAAACCAGCATTTGTTCCTTGAAAAACAATACTTTTTGCTGATGCACTACCTGCAGTTCCAGTAGGCCCGGTATTACCAGTAGGTCCACTTTCTACTAATACGATATAATCTGGAGATACATTCGGAAATCCTTGAGGTGCATCTTTTTTTACAACATAGCCGCTGCTCGTATAAGTGACAACTTGTCCTTTTTTATAGGTGGGGGCGGCTGCTAGACTAAAGGCGGTAGTACTTTGGAAACCAGCTCCGGAAGGCCCGGCAGAGCCAGTAGGTCCAGTACTACCAGTGGGTCCGGTGTTCCCGGAAGGTCCAGTGATGCCGGCAGAGCCAGTGTTTCCAGTAGGTCCGGTGCTACCAGTGGGCCCGGTGTTTCCGTTAGAACTACTATTGCGTCTGCCGTCGCAACTAAAACAATTACGTGGGTACATGTATGTTCTCCTTTCTATATTTTGAAAAACTAGTTTTAAAAATAGAACCACTATATACATATTATGAATTCTATATTTTTGTGTGTTCAATCGTATTGTGTATAGATTTTAAAATAGAGAGGAGAGTTGAATCGTTATAGAGCCAACGTTTCTCTTGTGGGCCGAAAGTAACACCTAAGTCAAAATTAAGCTGCAAATAAATCTTAAAGTGATTCTTATTCTTTCATAGCAAGATAGGAAGCAGATAGGAAACAAATAAATCCTACAATCCAACCAATAGAAGGAGAATAAGGAAGTATATGTTGTAATACCATTCCGCTAGAAATAAAAAAGCTACCGAGTAGGCCTAAGAAGATGGGGGTATCGCAGTAATTTGAACATGAGTAATACAACCTCCTTTATTACATATATTGTATATTATTCGTAATTTTCTGTATATATTTTTAAAGAAAAATGGTGGTACAATATATGAAGGATACGAGAAGAGAGGATGAAGTTTAGAATATGTACGTTACTGTAACAGAAGCAGCATATAAAAAAATTATGGATACGATTCCAAATGAGGCGAAATATATAAAGTTATTTTACGATAATGAAGGTTGCGGTTGTGTAATGAGCGGAATTATCGATTTAGTAGCTGTAGCAGAAAAAGATGAGCGCGATGTGGATATCGAATCTAGCGCAATGAATTTTATCGCAGATCGCACAAAGCTTGTATTTATGGATGATAAGTTAACAGTTGATTGGCATGAAGTTGGAGGAACTTTTCAGCTGAAGAGCCCAAGCCAATTTTATAATCCAAATATGAAGTTACACGTTCGAGTGTAAGAAAGAAAAGATGGTCCAAAATATTTTTGGACCATCTTTTTATTATATAAGGTACTATTATTTTCGTTTTTTGTTGATAAGTCGATATATTCGAAAAATCGTCGATATAAGTTTATGTACCAAACAAAGCAAACCTCTCCATACAATACAAAGATTTTTTCACATAATGAAATGTACATGTGATTGAATTTTCTGTATAATCTTATTTGCGGAGGGGATATGCATGAGAAGGTGGGGGATTGAGTTATTAATTTTAGCAGTCGTTATTATTTGGGGGATTAATTTTACGATTGCTAAATATGGGCTTTTAGAATTTACAGCAATTGAGTTTACTGCACTTCGGATGATATCAGCGGCACCGCTTATGTTACTCCTTACATTTTTTATTGAAAAGTCGGTTTATATGGAACGAAAGGATATACCTAGATTAATCATCGTTAGTGTTGTAGGTATTGTACTGTATCAAACGTTATTTATGGAAACTGTCAAATATACGTCCGCTACAAATGCCTCTTTACTCATTTCTATTTCACCTATTTTTACAACTGTATTTGCTATTTTTTTGAAACAAGAAAAGTTTTCTTCTCGAAAGCTCATCGGTTCTATAATTGCCTTTGGTGGTGCTGCATTAGTTTTATTAGCAGGGCATTCGCTTGCTAGTTCTTTTTATGGTAACGGAATTGGATTTATTACATCAATATGCTGGGGGCTTTATCCTGTTTTAGCAGGTCCATTAATTAAAAAATATTCAGCACTACGTGTTACCGCATGGTCAGCATTAGTTGGCGCGATTCCGCTTTTATTGTTAAGTGGACCACATGTATTTATAATGCCATTTCACATTACACATGGAATGACACTATTCGCTTTACTATATTCCATTTTCTTTGTAACAGTATTTGGTTTAGTGATGTGGTATGTTGGTATTCAAAAAATTGGCGCGTCACATACGATGGTATATATGTATATAACGCCACTTGTAGCTGTTTTATTTGCAGCTATATGGGCAAATGAATATGTATCATTTCAACAAATAATCGGTGGAATGATTATTTTCTTCGGTCTATGGTTTGTGAAATCGGAGAAAGTAAAAATTCATTCTACTGCGAGGGAACCTATATCAAAATAGGAAAACAGATCATCTATGATCTGCTTTCCTATTTTTTTATTTTTGGTAAGAAGACGAGAAATAAGATAGCAGTAATAAGTGGAATTAAGTTTAAAAATGGAATACGGAAGAGTGTGATAAGAATAATACCTGGAAGAAGAACACCGAGGACAGCGTAGAAAATACTATGATTTTTCGTGTACCAATACAATGAAAGTCCAATAAGTGCAGGGATAATGAGGTGAATGAGAGCCATTAAAAAATAAATCATTAGACGCCCCCTTTATTTGTGTACTTATTACATCATATCCGTATGTTCAGAAATTGATATCATTTTTTTCATAAATGGACGAAAAATGTTTGGAAAAACGTCACAAATTATGAGAATATGATGTTTGAAATCTTGTATAATATTATTTTCTGAAAACATTCAAACAACATAAACATACTGTTTATGTTGTTTTTAATTTGAGTGAAATGAATTTTAAGTAGTATGAACTCGAAAGAAATGAGTTATACAGCTTTTGTTGGATAGATAAAAATTACTGAAGAGGAGAACAGCATGATTAGTATGTCATTAAGATCATTTAAAATTCAATCGTATTATTTACTAGGTTTTCTTTTGCTAGGATGGATGTTAACGCCGTTTTCAGCTCATTTTCTAGGTGCTGGAATTGGACTTATCGTAAGTATGTATTGTGTTTGGCTTTTAGGGAGACGAATTGAGAAGCTTGGAGATAGTATCGTAAAGAAAACGAAAGCACCGACGCTCGGTATGTTTAATCGTTTTGCAGCTGCCATTTTGGGCGCTGTTATTATGTATGAAATTGAGCACCACATGGTTATGTGGGCATTTGCAGTAGGGATTCTGGGTGGTTATTTCTTAATCGTTGTGAATTTAGGCTACTATAGTATGAAAGATGAGGAAGAATTAACAAAGGGCTAAAAAGATAAAAAGCCTCTTTTTAGATGGAATAGAGGGTCCGGCGAGAGGTAGTTACAATAGGAAGCATAATTTTGCATAAAATACAGGTTTCTGCTTCCTATAAGCTAACATGAAATCACATATTAGTATGACTCTTATGTTCTTTAAAAAAGGTGGATATAATACAACAAATTATTCCGGTAATTAAAATAATATATTTTATCGTTTCATTTGTATGCTCAAATAAATTAACGTTAAGCATCACAAGTCCCCAAAACATTTGGATCGCTCCGTAACTGAATAAAATTTTTCCTGTACGAGAAAAATTTTTCATAGGCCTCATCCTTTCCTTCATATGTAAATTTTATCATAAAAAAATAATAATGAATGAATATAAAATGAATTTTCTGTAATTTTACGAACTAAGTCATAGATGAAGAGATAAGATATAGAAAGAAGCTTACGTTTT
This sequence comes from Bacillus sp. AY3-1, assembly GCF_008368785.1. Classification (NCBI taxonomy): domain Bacteria; kingdom Bacillati; phylum Bacillota; class Bacilli; order Caryophanales; family Bacillaceae; genus Bacillus; species Bacillus sp. AY3-1. Next base: position 100,840 of record NZ_QORZ01000005.1, read on the forward strand.
TAACGTAAGCTTCTTTTTTATGTAAGTGTGTATAACCGTTAAGCCGCATTGGGTTTTGTCGGTGAGTACGCGGAACTTTACGGTTACACGACACTTATTCATATGAGTAAAAGGGGTATTCCAACAGAAAGTTTGTACTTAAGCGATTGGACCGCCTAAGTTAATAATATCTTCAGAAACGCTGTCGAACTTTTTGAAGTTCTCTTTGAATTCGCTTGCAAGTTCGATTGCTTTCTCTTTATAAGCAGCTTTATCAGCCCAAGTTTGTTCAGGCATTAACACTTCGTCAGGTACACCTGGTACGTGAAGTGGAACTTCAAGACCGAAGATGTCATGTTTAGCTGTTTCAGTTTTCGCAAGTTCGCCGCTTAATGCAGCTTGAATCATTGCACGAGTGTAACCTAAGTTCATACGTTTACCAATGCCGTATTCGCCACCAGTCCAGCCAGTGTTTACTAAGAATACTTTCGCATCGTGTTTCTCGATTTTTTCACCAAGCATTTCAGCATAGCGAGATGCATCAAGTGGTAAGAATGGTGAACCGAAGCAAGTTGAGAATGTTGCTTGCGGAGATGTAACGCCGCGCTCTGTTCCTGCTAGTTTACTAGTGTAACCACTTAAGAAATGATACATAGCTTGTTCTTTTGATAACTTACTGATTGGAGGCAATACGCCAGATGCATCAGCAGTTAAGAAAATGATTGTATTTGGGTGTCCAGCAACACTTGGCAGTACGATATTGTCGATCGCATGCATAGGGTATGCAGCACGAGTATTTTCTGTTAAAGTAGTATCGTTATAGTCTGCGATACGCGTTTGGTTATTAATGATAACGTTTTCTAAAACAGATCCAAATTTGATTGCATCGAAAATTTGTGGTTCTTTCTCGTGAGAAAGGTTTACACATTTTGCGTAGCAACCGCCTTCAATATTGAATACACCGTTATCAGACCAACCATGCTCATCATCACCGATTAATTTACGGTGTGGATCAGCAGATAATGTTGTTTTACCTGTTCCAGATAAACCGAAGAATAGTGCTACGTCACCTTCTTCACCTACGTTTGCAGAGCAGTGCATAGAAAGAATATCTTGTTCAGGTAGTAAGAAGTTCATAATAGAGAAGATTGATTTTTTCATTTCTCCAGCGTATTCTGTACCACCAATTAGTACGATACGTTTTTCGAATGAAACCATAATGAATGCTTCAGAGTTTGTACCGTCAACAGCTGGATCAGCTTTGAAATTCGGTGCAGAAACAATTGTGAACTCTGATTCATGAGTTGTTAATTCTTCTTCAGTTGGACGAATGAATAATTGATGTACAAATAAATTGTGCCATGCATATTCGTTAATAACTTGAATTGGTAGGCGGTAATTGCGGTCAGCGCCTGCAAATCCATTGAAGATGAATAACTCTTCTTTTTCTTTTAAGTATTCTAAAACTTTAGTGTATAATTTATTAAAATGTTCTTCAGAAATCGGTTGATTCACTGCTCCCCAAGCAATTTTGTCAGCAACCGATGCTTCTTTCACAATAAATTTATCTTTAGGAGAACGTCCTGTATATTTTCCTGTTGAAGCAGAAACGGCACCAGTAGAAGTTAATTTCCCTTCATTTCGCATTAATACTTTTTCCACTAATTGCGGAACACTTAGTTGAATCTGTGCATTGCTTCCGTTCAATAATTCGTGTAAACCAATTTGGACATTCACAGTACTCATATTTATATACCATCCTTTTCATTTAATGAAATATTTCTCGTAATCCCCAACAAGAGTATAACACAATTATATAAATAATGTATACTATTTATTTCTTTTTGTTTGTGTGAATGTATTATTTCCTTATTAATATTTCATTCCAGGCGTATTGAGAAAAACTTTCAGGAAAATGTGAATATTAATTGACAAATGAATATCATTTCTTTAGTATAGGTTGGGACGGATACTCTCTTATCCCGAGCTGGCGGAGGGACAGGCCCGATGAAGCCCAGCAACCTCACTTGTAGTGGTAAATACAGGTGAATAGGTGCTAAAACCTGTGCGAGGCTAACGGTCTCGAACGATAAGAGCAAAGGGCAAAAAGCAGTATGCAAGTAGCAAATTAAACCTTTCCTCTATGTAAAGTAGGAAAGGTTTTTCTGTATGCTTGTGTGGGAGAATAAATGTATGTCGCAGTTTGTGGCAAATTAAGGATGAGTTCCGTACAATATATACAATTACTGTAGGGAGGTTTACCACATGACAAAAAAACGTCATCTGTTCACATCTGAGTCTGTAACTGAAGGACATCCAGATAAAATTTGTGACCAAATTTCTGATTCAATTTTAGATGCGATCTTATCAAAAGACGCAAATGCACGTGTAGCTTGTGAAACAACTGTAACAACTGGTTTAGTATTGGTAGCGGGGGAAATTACGACTTCTACTTACGTAGATATTCCAAAAATCGTTCGTGAAACAATTCAAGGCATTGGTTACACACGCGCAAAATACGGATTCGATGCAGAAACTTGTGCAGTTTTAACATCTATCGATGAGCAATCTGCTGACATCGCTATGGGTGTTGACCAAGCGCTAGAAGCACGCGAAGGTCTAATGACTGACGCTGAGATTGAGGCAATTGGTGCGGGAGACCAAGGTTTAATGTTTGGCTTCGCATGTAATGAAACACAAGAATTAATGCCACTTCCAATCTCGCTTGCTCACAAATTAGCTCGCCGTTTAACTGAAGTACGTAAAGATGACACATTATCATACTTACGTCCGGATGGAAAAACGCAAGTTACAGTTGAGTATGATGAAAATGGTAAACCTGTACGTGTAGATACAATCGTAATTTCTACACAGCATCATCCAGATGTTACATGGGAAGAAATCGATCGCGATTTAAAAGAGCATGTAATTAAAGCTGTAGTTCCAGCAGAATTAATGGATGGAGAAACGAAATTCTTCATTAACCCAACTGGCCGCTTCGTAATTGGTGGACCACAAGGTGATGCTGGTTTAACAGGACGTAAAATCATCGTTGATACTTACGGTGGATACGCTCGCCACGGTGGCGGTGCATTCTCTGGTAAAGATGCAACGAAAGTTGACCGTTCTGCAGCATATGCAGCTCGTTATGTTGCGAAAAACATCGTAGCAGCTGGTCTTGCTGACAAAGCAGAAGTACAACTTGCATACGCAATTGGTGTAGCACAACCAGTATCAATTTCAGTTGATACATTCGGGACTGGTAAAGTATCTGAAGACGTACTAGTAGAACTAGTTCGTAACAACTTCGATCTTCGCCCAGCTGGTATTATTAAAATGCTAGACTTACGTCGCCCAATTTATAAACAAACAGCAGCTTACGGCCACTTCGGACGTACTGATGTAGACCTAACATGGGAACGTACAGACAAAGCTGCAGCTTTAAAAGAGCAAGCTGGTCTATAATATATGAAAAAAAGCTTTGCGCCGTGAGCGCAAAGCTTTTTTTATTTCGTTTTACTTCTAATTTGAATGCATGAGCTACAATACACTTCGCCGTCTAGCTCAATATACTTTTTCATATTCGTCATGCCACTTGCCGGAAAAGGCATATGAACCCATGCCTTTTCATACGTTTGTATTTCTTTTTCACATGATTTGCAAAGGGTTGGTTTCTTCTGGAACATATGTAATCAACCTTTCATTTGACGTGCTTTACCCGCGCAAAAGGCACTGCTTAGTAAAAATAGTGTTGCGAATATAATGCTTACTAATGTAGCGTATGGAATTGCGCCTTTTAGAGAAAAGCCAATAGTAATGGAAGCGACGAATAAGAGGATAAATGTTGTTGTTAATTTTTTATAAAGTTCCATAATATGTAGACCTCCTTATTTAGAGATAGAACGTTTAAAAATAAAATCTATTATATAGGCAAGTACGAGAGGAATTAATGTGCTAGTCAAATAGTAACGAATAACACCATCAGGCATAAGTACATACAATTTTAAAAAGTTAATATCGAACCCGTAAGCGATACATTGAAAAAGGGATAATATAATTAGGAATGGTATAATGGGTACGGATCGTTTCATATTTTGAATCATGTAAAGATCCTTTATATGGATAAATATACTTATATTGTATCATGTTGAATCCTTTGCTTCATACATAATTTTACAAGAAAATGAAAGGGAAGATATAAAATGAGCGTAACCGAACATAAAAAACAAGCACCGAAAGAAGTGCGTTGCAAAATCGTGACGATTTCCGATACACGTACGGAAGAGACAGATAAGAGTGGACAACTATTACATGAATTGTTAAAAGAGGCAGGGCATACAGTGACCTCTTATGAAATTGTAAAAGATGATAAAGAAAGTATTCAGCAAGCAGTGTTAGCTGGTTATCATAGAGAAGATGTTGATGTTGTGTTAACAAATGGCGGAACTGGTATTACGAAGCGTGATGTGACGATTGAAGCAGTATCAGCGTTATTACATAAAGAAATTGTCGGGTTTGGTGAGTTGTTCCGCATGATTAGTTATTTAGAAGATATCGGAAGCAGCGCAATGTTAAGTAGAGCGATCGGTGGTACAATTGGGCGCAAAGTTGTCTTTTCAATGCCAGGATCTAGTGGAGCAGTTCGCCTTGCGATGAATAAGCTAATTTTACCAGAATTAGGTCATATTACATTTGAGCTGCATCGCCAATGAGTAAATGGGCTGGAATTGTATTAGCGGGCGGTATGTCGAGTAGATTCGGTGAGCCGAAAGCGTTAGCGAGCTGGCAAGGGAGTACGTTTATTGAGCATATTTTGAAAGTGATGACAAGGACGCTCCAAGAGGTTGTAGTCATTAGTCATTCTGATATAAAAGAGCGAGTAGAGCAACTCGTACAAGTTCCTGTTATAGAAGATATTCCGCACTATAAAGGAAACGGACCACTTGCTGGAATTGTATCAGGAATGGAATATATAGAAGCAGATTGGTACGCTATTATGCCATGTGATGCGCCAAATATTTCGCAAGAATGGTTGACCATTTTGCTAGAGCAAACGAGTGATGAATATGATGCAGTCGTACCTATTATTAATGGAAGAAAACAACCGTTACTTGCAGCATATCATAACCGTGTGAAAGAAAAGATTTATGCTTTGCTACAGGATGAAAAAAGAAGTATGGGCCAACTTTTATCACAATGTAATGTGAAATATGTTGCTGGAGAAGATGTACAAGCGAATGCGGATTGGTTTATGAATGTGAATACGAAAGAAGAATATGTGCAGGCTCAAAAAGACCTTTCAAATGAATGAAAGGTTTTTTGATATACAGAAATTGGGGAACAATTACTGTATAAAGGTATGTGAGTAAGTTGATTTTAAGGGCAATTCTTAAAATCATCATACAGTTAAAATAGTGTATAACCATATATTAATTTTTATGGGTTTTTATTACAAGTCTGTTTGTTTATGTTTGTTTTTGTTATAATGAATATAGAAATAATATGATATTTCACCTTATGTATCATTCATTTAAGTAAATTTTACAACTGTGTAATAAACTCCCTTCGTTTTGAAGGGAGTTTTTCTATTTAAGCAAGCAACTCTGATGCGTTATGCTGAAGGACTTCTTCATATTGGTTAAGTAAGCCATGAAAGATCTCATCCCAGCTTTTTGATTTCGCATAAGATGAAGCTGCTATTCCCATCTGCTCAAGTTTTTCTTCATTTTGCAATAAAAGATAAATGGATGATAGAAATGCGTTCTCATTTTTGGGTGGACAAAGAACTCCTGTTTTTCCATCTGTAATAATATTTTTAACCCCGCCACTATTTGCACCAATGACAGGTGTACCGCATGCAAGCGATTCAAGTACAACGTTCCCAAATGTTTCAGTAGCAGATGGAAATACCATTAGATCGGAAGAAGCATAGGCTTCAGCTAAATCTTCACCTTGTAAATATCCAGTAAAAGTGACATTTGTATTCGGAACAGCTTCACGTAAATTTATTGCTAGAGGACCGTCTCCTGCAACGAGCCAATGAATGTCTTTTCGAGTATGCGCTGTTTTAGCGATAATATTTTGCAACGTATCAATATCTTTTTCAGGGGCAATCCGTCCAACATAGGAAAGGACATACTTCGCTGTAATATTATATTTTTTTCGGAATAGGTCTGTATTGTAAGATGGATGAAAGAGTGTGCAATCTACCCCGCGTCCCCATATGGAGAGGGCCTGAAAGCCTTTGTTTTTTAGTTGGTGTAACGTTTCAAAGGAAGGAACGAAATTTTTTTGCATATGACTATGAAACCATTTTAAATAGTTCCAAAGCATATTAGAGAGAAATTCAATTTTGTAATAGCGTAAATAAGCATCGAAATCAGTATGATAAGAACCGACAACTGGGATGTTTAACTTTTTTGCATAATACAATCCACAAAGTCCCATGTTGAAAGGTGTGGCAATGTGAATAATGTCAGGTTTAAAGGAAAGAAGTTTTCGTTTAATGCGCGGAGTAGGAAAAGAAAAGCGGCATTCTGGATATAATATTGTTAACGGGATACTTCTCATCTTGTTCACATTAGCTACGAAATTATCTTCAGCTGTATGCTGAGGAGCGAAAACAGAATAGGCGATCTTTTCTTTCTGAAAGTAACGTGTTAATCGTTCTAGTGTTTTCGCAACCCCGTTCACTTGTGGCGTAAAAGTATCGGTAAAAATGGCGACTCTCATCATATCACTCCTTTATGTGAAAAGTGGGATGAATTGATAAAAAGAGATGATGCCAGAGCAAGTGCCGAGGCACATACCGACGAATACATCAGACGGATAGTGAAGCCCTAAATAAATGCGAGAAATACCAACGCATAATGCTAACGGTAATAGAAAAGCAAATATGCTTGGATTATAGCAAATAAATGGAATAAGGACAGAGAAAACGGCTGTTGTATGACCAGACGGGAAAGAGTGGTCTTTTAATGGATGGACTGGATATTTCGCATCCTGAATTGTTAAATAAGGGCGTTTTCGCGGATACCATCTTTTTAATATTTGTACAGGAATATGGCTAATTGCTAAAGAAATAGCAGTTGCGATTGCAGCTTGATGCAAAGTCCCTTTTGCAAAAATTAAAAAGAAAAGTGTGAGTGCGATTGAGAAAGTAGCACCACCGATATGAGTAATATTGCTGAAAAAGATATTTAATGTTTTTTGATCAAAGTATCGGTTAATTCCTTTGAAAATGTAACATTCTATTTTATACAGTCCACTGACCTTCATGAAAATTCTCCTCCCTCGTTTACATATATATGGAGATATTAGCTTTTATTTTAATAAGATTTTATTAAGGGAGTAATAATGTTTTGTAAAGAAAAAGTTAGTTTTTATCCCGCTTTAATGGGCAGTAAGACCCCCACCTCAAAATTCAGCGAAAGCAAAGAAGTTAGGTGGGGGATCAACTGCCCATAAAAGTCCGATTGGTTCAACTAATAATCAGTGGGGGATGAAGAAAAACCCCACTGATTAAAGTTTCACTTTATATAAAAAGCTGCCACTTTAATGGCAGCTGGAAAAGTTACTTCTGTAATGATTTATAATACTGACCTTTTTCAACATATTGTGTGCGAATTCGCTCCATGTCTTTACGGTCTTCTTCTGTTAATTCACGAACGACTTTAGCTGGTCGACCGAACGCTAACGTGTTTGGCGGGATTTTCTTTCCTTGTGAAACGAGGCTTCCAGCACCGATAAAGGCTCCTTCGCCAATTTCAGCACCATCTAATATAATAGATCCCATTCCAATTAAAGCATCTTTTTTAATATGACAGCTATGTAAAATAACTTGATGCCCAATGGTCACGTCGTCTTCTAAAATAAGAGGATACTGTGGGCTTTGGTGAAGTGTACATTGGTCTTGTACATTTACCCGGTTTCCAATGATTGTTGGTGAAACATCACCGCGTATGACTGTATTAAACCAAATACTTGATTCTTCACCAATGGAAACGTCGCCTGTAATCGTAACATAATCAGCGACAAAAGCACTACTCGCAATTTTCGGATTTTTTTCTTTGTAAGGATATATCATGTAAAGTCTTCCTTTCCTAGAGACTAGTTTCAGTGTATCAAATTATGAGAAAGAGTGAAATGGAGGAGGTCCGTATGTGGAATTATGAAGCAGAGGAAGCGAAAGCTGTCGTTGTTATCGTGCACGGCGCAATGGAATATCACGGACGTTATGAAGCCGTTGCGGAAATGTGGAATCATATCGGCTACCACGTCGTAATGGGGGACCTTCCGTCACATGGAACGACTTCGAGAAATAGAGGACATATTGATTCATTTGATGAATACATAGAGGAAGTTAAATTGTGGGTGAAAGAGGCAAGAAAGTATAGGTTACCTATTTTTATATTTGGTCATAGTATGGGTGGTCTTATTGTCATTCGTATGATGCAAGAAACGAAGAGAGAAGATGTAGACGGCATTATTTTAAGTTCGCCATGTTTAGGCTTAGTAGCTGGACCTTCAGCACCACTTCAAGCTGCCTCAAAAATATTAAATATTATCGCTCCAAAATTGCAATTTGCAACGAATCTTACAGTGGAAATGTCCACTCGTAATCATGAAGTTAGGGACGCGATGGAGAATGATTCATTGTTCTTGCGCAAAGTATCAGTACGTTGGTATAGTGAATTGATTAAGTCTATCGAAATTGCTCATAAAAAAATAGATGATTTTCCAGATGTTCCGCTCTTGCTAATGCAAGCTTGTGAGGATAAACTTGTAGATAAAATACGTGTCCGCACTTGGTTTGATAATGTTAAAATAAGTGATAAGGCTTTTAAAGAATGGCCGAATTGTTATCACGAGTTATTAAATGAGTATGAGCGTGATGAAATTTTGAATTATATTCAGTCATTTACTGAAATACGCATCAATAACATAATAGAAACAAACAAATAAGTAAATTATTTGTACATCGAATAGAGGAGATGAAGGAAGAAGTGAACGTACCGAGTAATCCCATAACGCTCATGGCGAAAGTATACCGTGATGTGTTTCCGGTAGTACACCATGAGCTAGCGGTGTGGAAAGAGCGTGCCTACCATATTCCGAATGATGAGCTTCATAGTCAGGCAATCGCGAGTATTGAGAATAAAACGTTTCATTGCGAAGGCGGTGGTATTTTAGCACTGTTAGCAAATGAACACCGAGAGGAATGCATTCGTTTTATCGTAGCGTATCAAACAATCAGCGATTATTTAGATAATTTATGTGACCGCAGTACATCACTTGATCCGAATGATTTTGCCGCACTGCATGAATCTATGTTAATGGCATTATCACCTGAAGTAGAAGGTGGCGGTAATTATTATCGCTATCGTGATGACCAAGACGATGGTGGTTATTTAGATGAACTTGTTGAAACATGCCAAGATGTTTTAAAGAAAACGAAGCACTATGACAAAATTGCTCCTGTTCTTCATGAACTTGCTTGTTATTATTGTGATTTGCAAATTCATAAACACGTGAAGTTAGAAGAAAGAGAACCACGCTTACAAAAATGGTTTGAAGCACATAAAGAAAATTTACCTGAAATGAGCTGGTTTGAATTTTCAGCATGTGCCGGTTCTACACTTGGAATCTTCTGTCTTGTAGCATATGCATTTCATGATGAATTACATGATGAAGATATTGCGAAAATTAGACAAGGATACTTCCCATACGTACAAGGACTTCACATTTTACTTGATTATTTCATCGATCAAGAAGAAGACCGTATAGGCGGGGATTTGAATTTCTGTAGTTATTATGAAAACGAGCAAGCGATATTAGATCGTATGAAACATTTTGTAGAAGAAGCAGAGAAGAGCATTGGTGATTTACCTCATGCGAAGTTTCATCGTCTCATAAGCCGAGGGTTACTTGGTATTTATTTATCAGATCAAAAAGTATCAGCACAAAAGAATATGAACAAAATGGCACGGCGCATTGTAAAATACGGAGGGCTTACTTCACGATTCTTCTATTGGAACGGGAAGATGTACCGAAAGAAAATGGCGCAGTGATGAATAAAACCACTCATGTAGAGTGGTTTTTGTTATAATATGGTAAAGGGTGGTGGTGGAAATGAAGCGATTGTTTCAAAAGCTATATGAAAATATTGAAGTAACGTTACTCATGCTACTTTCCATTTCATTTGTAACTGGAATGTATATGATGATGAATAAAGCGGGTGGTCCTACTACAATGGATTATGTGGCTCAAATTATCATCGCATTGATTATCATATTAGATATTATCTTTTTAATAAGTAGTAGAAAAAAAGAAAATAGTAAATAAAAAGCATTTGTACACGGGAGTACAAATGCTTTTTATTATGATCGTATTTTTGCAAATACATATATGAGAAGTTCAATCGCAAAAATAACTAAAACAGATAGTCCGAATAAAGGCATGACAGCGCCTAGTATAACCATCATGATAAAGAAAACGATTATGCTTTTCTTATCTCTTTGCTTTGGTGGTGCTGCTAATTTTCCTTTCGGCTTTCTTGCAAACCACATTTTTACTCCGTAATAAATAAGAAGTAATAAAGATAATGTCGTTAGTAAGCATAATATTTTATTTGGCCATCCGAATAAATGACCTTCGTGAAGCGGGATACCGTAAGTGAACCATTGTGCAAATAAGCCATAATCACGATAGTCCGTTTTTGAAATGAGTTTTCCGCTATATTGATCAAAGTAAGCTGTTATTTCTTCATTTGGTGCCACATCCATGCCCGTAATACCAGAACCGCTCGATTTCGAAACGGTGAATACACCTTTCGGATCAGTTGGTAGTGAGATAACGTATGGCTTCTTTATTTCAATTCCTTTTTGTAATTCATCGACAGAAATTGTTTTTGGCTCATTTGAATTCGATTCAGGAGGAGCTTCTTTTCTTGTTGCCCACGGCAATTCTTTTACCTTTGATTCAGGAGGTGCCATATACAACTTTGGATATCCAATCGATTCATTCGACGATGCGATTTTATAAATTTGGTTACCCATAAATCCTGACCATGGCAATCCAGATGCGACTAACAAAACGAGTGGAATTGTAAATATAATACCGATAATAGAATGACGTCGTTTTGCTTTTTCTCGCTTAGTGGATGCCGGTGTGTTTTTGAATTGGCGTATACTCATATACAATCCAGTCACAATTAAAAAGATTGTCCAGCATGCCGCAAGCTCTACAGTATAGTTGACGACAGTGCCACCAACTAAAAGAGAACTATGTAATTCCCGCATTATATTGGCAAACGTTTCACTTGCATTTTGATCTCCAATAATTTGATTATTGCTATCTAAATACACATATTTTTGTTGCCCCGTATATTCATTTGCAATAGTAAGCCTCGTATTATAATCCCCATTAAACTCACTAATTTTCGCCACACTATAATGTGGATATTTTTTCTCTGTTAAGGAAATAGAATCAGACATCGAAATAGATTCCGTTTGGGCGCTCTTCCCAAAATATAAATCTTTATAGATGAAATCTTCAACTTCTTCCCGAAATAAATACCCAATCCCGCTCAGTGACAATGTAATAAGAAGCGGCGTAATAAAAAGCCCAGCATAAAAATGCCAACGCCAAAAAATGTAATGAAGCGAACGATTTGCTTTCATACTTTCAGTTCCCCTAACCTTCCCTATATGAATAAATTCCTCATTTTAATATAGCGAGATTAAGTGTGGATATTTTGAAGGAATTGTGAAAAATGTTAAAAGTTTTGGGGATTTTCATCGGTGAGACATACAATACGTAATACAAAGCTTAGTTGAGTGAATCAACTCTTCATTTCCTTTTTGTAGTCTGATTTGAAGTGCCTTTTGAAAATAAGATAAGGCAGTATGGAAGTAACCTTCATCTAATTTACTTTTTCCGTAATGTTGGTAGAAGAAGTCTTCATAAGCCGGTAAGTCTGGTAGTGTTTGTAGAAGTTCGGTAAAGAGTGCATTTGCAGCAGGAAATTTTCTTTCCCAATGATATGTATGTGCAAGACGAGGTTTGTTAATAAAAAGCCCCTGGATGTTATCCGTTTGTGTGTAATTTTCAATTGCCTCCTGTAAGTAATATTTACTTTCAGAAAGGTTGCCAGCGATTCGTTCATAAACGCCAATTAATCCGCAGCTTTTTCCATATAACGAATCTTCATGTAAATGTTCTTTCAAAAATACAATCCCCTGCTTCATTTCAGCAAGGGATATAGGCTTTTCTCTAAGATTTTCATCAAATGTGTATCCCATTTCAAAAGGTATATTCATTGGGACCCCTTTATAGTTTCTGCATCCATCTTCACAACCGCCTCAGCAAGACATTGAGCGGAATCGACAAATTCCTCATTCGCCACAACATTCAAATCAGTACATGCGATAATTGTGGTATCTACTTCATCTTTTAACTGTAAAACAAGCGCACTCCACAATTCTTGAGCTGCTTCAATTTCTCCACTTTTAATACAAGTAATAATTTGATTAATCATTGTTTGCCATTTTTCATGATGAATGTATTCTATATTACGTTTTGTAATCCCATCTTGGTAAATACCAGCTTGAATTGTCGCTTCTGTTGCGAGAAGAGCGACTCTTTTTGTATTTTAAGGAATAGCTTGTAACGTCTCGTCGACTATATTCAAAATAGGAATAGAAATAGAACGTTGTAATTCCTCAAAATAAAGATGTGCCGTATTGCACGGCATAGCGATAAATTCTACACCAGTACTTTCAAGTTTTTGTGCCCCTTCAATAATCGCTTTTTTCATCGCCTCGTGATCAATAGGCTGATCCATATAAAACGGTGTTGGACAAGAATAAATCATCATATGAGGAAAGTCTATATCATGCTTTGCTCCGTATATTGTACAACTGTATCGACGAATGGTCCAGTTGAATTTGGCCCCATTCCTGCTAGTATTCCGATCATTGGTTTGTCTCCTTTAGTATGTAATTAAAAACGTTTTTTGCGCACGATAAAAAGAAATAAAGTAAGTAATAAAAATGAATATACGATAGCCCAAGCTGTGAGCCATAGCGTGTGAGTCAGTATATTATATTTGTATTGTCCAAGCATTAGAAAGCTTTCGACAGGTGGTAAAAACCATAGTAACTCTTTTTTTAACCGGATGGAGGCGATCGTTATAAGTAATATAAATGTAAGGCTAAGCCAAGCTGTGCTTACTTTTTGAATAATATTTCTAGTAAATAAAGTTGCAATTGAAATTCCTAGTATAGAGAAAGACATGTGAGCGAGAAATCCGACTAAAAATAAAGAAACTGTCATTTTTTCATTAAACATTTGCAAAATAATGGGATAGATTACGGATATAAAAGATAACACAGTACAAATGAGAAGAGCTGTAATATATTTACCAACGTATAATGTGGAAATGTTATTTGTGTGTGAAATAGTAATTTGCTCTTGTACAGGGTCTTCAGTATGAAAAATTGTGATTGTAATCCAGGCAGATAATAAATAAAGGGCGAGAGCTGTTTCTAAGTATGTCGGTACAATAGGAGTCGGTTTATATGTATATACAAAAAGTAAGCTCACAAAGTACATCGCAATAGGAGGGACGTACTTATACGATTTTGTATAGTCGAGAAAATGGTAACGAATAAGCGCGAACATAATAAACCTTCTTTCGATTTAAAAGTTAGGTTGTAGCAGTGTGATAGATGCTTTTTTATGTAATAAAAACTGAAGCATTTCGTTTGTATATTCTTTTTCGATTTGTAATTGAATAAGGTTTTGATTTGAATTGTGTGCAACGTGTATAAATCCTAATTGTTTCCGTAGTTCTATCGCTGAAAATGTTTCGTGAACGATTGCTTCAATATAGACTTGTTCTGCTCCTTTTTGTACAGAGATATTTTCCGTGATTGTATGATTTGCTAACTTCACAATTCTATCGGCGAAGTTTTCTAGTAGTTGTTTTTCGTGACATGTGAAGAGTATAGATATGCCGTGTTGTTTTAATGAGAGTAAAATATGTTCTAGTTCTTGCTGAGAGTTAGGATCGAGCCCAGAAAGAGGTTCATCTAAAATTAATAAATGGACGTCCGTAAGCAATGCTTGCATAATGCCAGTTTTTTGTTTCATACCTTTTGAAAAGTTTCGTACAACGGAATGCCTTGCATGATGTAAATGAAAAGATTCAAGAAGCATCGGAATTTTATCTTTTAAATATTTTGTTGATAAACCGTGGATGTGACCGAGATGATATAAATAATCCTCTAATGTAAAACGAATCCCTTCAGGAAAATGTTCAGGTACATAGCCAATTTGTATATGTTCTTTTCTTTGAAGTGTCCCTGTTGTAGGTGAAATAAATCCTGCAATTATTTTGAGTAGCGTACTTTTTCCAGTCCCGTTCCCGCCAATAATAGCGAGCGCTGCTCCTTCTGGAATGGATAAATCAATGTTGTCTAGTATAAGTGATTTGCCATACTTCTTTTGAATTCCCCTTAGTTCTACTAGCAAAGTTCTATCCTTCTTTCTTTAAATAGTGTATATATCCATTATATAGGAGAAAAACAAAAAGACGTGCAATGAGTGCACGTCTTTTTTTGTTATCTTTTGTCGATAAGTCGATATGTTGTGTCGAATCGTCGATATATCGAAAAAATCGTTGATATATCCCGAGTTACGATAGATATAATTGAAAAATCGTCGATATATTATCGCTTCTCAATCGCCACAATAAATGGTGGGTTATTTTGCTGGTTAATGAAGCCGTATCGTAGTACGTGAGCTTGTTTTTGGTCGAGTTCTTCTGCAAATTTGAGAACAGCGTCGCGTTCTACTTGTCCTTCTGGGTGTCCGTGGTAAATGACAAGGACGATGATTCCTTCAGGTGCCATTACTTCTAGTAATTGTTCAATTGCCGAGAGTGTTGAGTTCGGTTTTGTAACGATATGCTTGTCACCACCAGGAAGGTAACCTAAGTTGAAGATAGCGCCTGTTACTTTTCCTTTTGCATCTTCTGGTAGTACGGATAGAAGCGTATCGTGACTATCGTGAACTAAAACAGTACGTTCAAAAAGCTCTTTTTCTTTTAGACGGATAGTAGAGCTTTCAATTGCTTCTTTTTGAATATCAAATCCAAATACTTTTCCGTTATCTCCAACGATTTCAGCTAGGAAGCATGTGTCATGTCCATTGCCGAGCGTTGCATCTACAGCATAATCGCCTTCTTTTACTGCCGTTTGCAGCAGTGTGCGAGCAAACGGTAATACACGTTCTAATTTCATTGTTGTTTCTCCTCATTTGCATATTTTCCTTGCCAGCTTCCGCGGCGTACAAATTCTGCATCGATGGAATTTAATACTTCCCATTTATTTAAGCTCCACATTGGACCAATCATTAAGTCAGGCGGACCGTCACCTGTGATACGGTGCACAATTACGTCTTCTGGAATCATTTCAAGTTGGTCAACAACGAGACTTACGTAATCTTCAAGAGAAAGGAATTCTAATTGTCCTTTTTCATATTGCTTCACCATTGGCGTTCCTTTTAATAAATGAAGTAAATGAATTTTAATTCCTTGTACATCAAGCTTCGCTACTTCACGAGCTGTTTCCATCATCATGTCGTAATCTTCAAGTGGAAGACCGTTAATAATATGAGAGCAAACTCTAATGCCATGCTTACGTAATTTATTTACACCTTCCACGTAAGATGGGTAATCGTGAGCGCGATTAATAAGGTTTGCAGTTCGTTCGTGAACAGTTTGTAAACCGAGTTCAACCCAAAGGTATGTGCGTTTATTTAAGTCCGCTAAATATTCAACGACATCGTCCGGTAAGCAATCTGGACGAGTTGCGATAGAAAGACCGACAACGTCTTTTTCTGCTAGAAGCGGTTCGAATTTTTCTTTTAACACTTCAAGTGGTGCATGTGTATTTGTGTACGCTTGGAAATAAGCGATACATTTTCCGTCTTTCCACTTTGAGTGCATTTTTTCTTTCATTTCATGATATTGCGTTATAACATCATCGCGGCGATCACCAGCGAAGTCACCAGATCCGGCAGCACTACAAAATGTACAACCACCGTAAGCAACTGTACCGTCACGGTTCGGGCAATCGAAGCCAGCATCTAATGAAACTTTAAAGATTTTTTCACCAAATTCATTTCGTAAATGGTAATTCCATGTATGATAACGTTTATTGTCGTTTGTATATGGAAAAGGGTTTTGAACCTTCATTACTTTCCCTCCTAAGCCGAGTCAAAATGAAACAAAATCCATTATAACATACTCATAAGGTTCATATGGAAGGGACACACTAAAGGGGAATTGAAGCAAGGAGGGACAATTATGGCAGAGCGTCAATCACTTGAATCGTATATTACACAAGCGGAACAAGCGGTGGAATATGCGAAAGAACAATTAGACCAAGGTATGAGACAAGAGCATTATAATACGATGGAGTATTCGGATGCGCAGTTACAATTAGAACAAGCGTATAACGATTTACAAACGATGCAACAACATGCGAATGATGAGCAACGTGAGCAATTAAATAGAGCACGTATGGCAATTCGCCAACTGCAACATCAAATGATTATTACACCGCACTAATAAGGAGTGAATGTAATGGCGAAACGTTCAGATCAAAATAACCCAGAGCAAAAAACGCAAAATGGACATAACGCTGAGTTTTCAAATGAACTTGATCCGATTGTTCAAGTAAAACAGCGGAACAGTAAAAAAGGACAACCTCAAAAATCGAAGCAATCAGAGTAAACCAGGTCGCAATATGACCTGGTTTTATTTTGCTATATGACAATAATGTAAGATTACTGTAAGGTTTACCGATAGTTATAAGCCTACTTCTCCAGTAGAGTAAGGGAGGATTAAATTTTGGACAAGGAGTTGCTTTATGGGGAACAATATTACAAACAAACGAATTGATGAGTTAGATTACATTCGTGGTTTCGCACTACTGGGGATTATTTTAGTAAATATTCTTGCACTACTTAATATTAAAATTCCAGATCCTAATACAGTGGATGCAAGTTATCAAAGGTTTCTATACTTATTTGTAGAAGGTCGTTTCTTTTCAATCTTCTCATTCTTATTTGGAGTAGGATTCTACATCTTTATTACGAGAGCAATCGCGAAAGGGAAGAATGGATACGTTCTATTTCTACGCCGCTTAGTTGCATTATTTATTTTCGGTTTGATTCATTACATGTTTCAGCCTGGAGAGGCATTAACGTTATATGCAATTTGCGGGTTAATCGTTTTACCATTTTATAAAGCGAAAAAACAAGTGAACTTAGTTATTGGTCTTATTTTAACAATTGCCTTTAGTGTAATGGGTGTTAAAGAACTATTACCACTCGGCTTAATTTTATGAGGTCTTGCTGCAGGGCAATATCATGTGTTTGAAAATCTTTCAAAAAACATAAAGAAAGTCGCTATTTTTACAGGCGTTATGTTTGTTTTTAGTGTTGTAGCTGTATGGTATCAATATGGACAAGTGCCTGCTAATCCATTTGTAAATATGATACTTATGAATGAAGATGGAACAATGGACGCTGCAGGTCAATTCTTAAAAATTGGTGTTACAGTGGGACCGATTATTTCAGCTTTCTATGTTGGAGCTTTAATTTTATTACTTCAATTAAAACCAGTTCAAACATTGTTAGCACCATTGAAATACTACGGTCGTATGGCTTTGACGAATTATATCGGACAAACTGCAATGATTTTAATTGCTGGTAGTGTATTTAACTTTGCAGGAAACTTAACATACATGCAGACGTTATATGTATGTATCGCAATTTACGCTATTCAAATTGTGTTTAGTGTAATTTGGATGAAAATCTTTAAAATGGGTCCATTAGAATGGATTTGGCGTGTTATTACGTACTGGACGGTAACACCTTTAAAGAAATAAAGAGAGAAGTAGGCTGTTCCTTTTGTGGAATAGCCTATTTTTATTGTCATCTTTTTTTGGTAAATCGATATTCCTTTGAGATTCGCCGATAAAATTTCATTTACCAATGAGGTTGATCCAAAAGAAAACGAACCTTACACGCCCACCTTTTTTATATTACAAAAGTGTAAGGTAATTGTAATGTTAACAAATAGCAGTTCTCTTCTAAAAGGCGCAAAATAGGTAATGGAAAAACAAGCGTAGGAGGATATATATGACGAAACCAGTTGTAGACGTGAAAAACGTTCAAAAAGTGTACGGTAAAAAAGGTGAGAACCAATCACACGCGTTAAAAGGTGTTTCATTCTCAATTCAAGAGGGTGAGTTTGTTGGAATTATGGGACCATCTGGTTCTGGTAAAACGACATTATTAAATGTAATTTCAACGCTTGATAAAGCAACGGGCGGCGTTGTTGAAATTGCGGGTACGGATATTACGAAAATGAAGCAAGGTGAGCTTTCTGATTTCCGTTCACAAAAATTAGGATTTATCTTCCAAGACTTTAACTTATTAGAGAACTTATCTATTTATGAAAACATCGCACTTCCACTTTCCCTTCAAGGTGTTTCATCACGTAATATTGGACCGAAAGTAGAAAAAGTAGCGGATATGCTAGGGATTACAGAAATTCTTCAAAAGTATCCATCTGAAGTATCTGGTGGACAAAAGCAGCGTTCAGCAGCAGCGCGCGCGCTTGTGCATGAGCCAGCAATTATTTTAGGGGACGAGCCAACAGGAGCTCTTGATTCTAAAAATGCAACGAGTTTACTTGATGCGATGACAAACTTAAATAAAGATCAAGGTGTATCGATTATGATGGTTACGCATGATCCGTATAGTGCAAGTTACTGTCAGCGTATTTTATTCATTCAAGATGGTGAGCTATATAAAGAAATTCATCGCGGTAGTACGCGTGAAGAGTTCTACAAAGAAATTTTAGATGTACTTGCAGATTTAGGTACACAAAAAGCGTAAGAAAGGAGGTTCCAGTATGTTATTTAAACTTTCCATGTCGGGGCTGAAAAGTAAGCTGAAAGATTATATCGTCTTACTTGTTGGTCTTGTCATGTCTATCTCAATTTTTTATATGTTCCAAACGTTAGCGCTGAATAAAGCGTTTATTGAATCTAACTCAGTTATTCAATCAATTGGATTCGTATTCCAGGCAGGTTCATTTTTACTAGCCATTATAACGTTCTTCTATATTTTATATGCGAACTCTTTCTTATTATCTCTTCGTCAAAAAGAGTTTGGTATGTACATGATGTTAGGAGCAAAAAAACATAAAGTTACATTGCTTATGTTTATTGAAACGATTGTATTAGGTGCTGCGTCTCTTGCGATTGGTATTACAGTTGGTGTAGGACTTGCAGAAGGTATCGGACAGTTATTAATGAAACAATTAGAATTTGCTGGTGAAGGCTATAAAGCATTTTATCTTCCATCTATGACTGTTACTTGCATTTTCTTCTTTGCACTATTTGTATTATCAGCAATTATGAACAGTATTAAGTTATCACGTATTTCTGTACTGCAACTTGTACATGCAGATGCACAAACAGAGCGTGTTGCAGTAAAAGGAAAAATGACAGGTGTCGTTGCAATCCTTGCTGTTATTTTATTAGGAATTGGCTATGCATCAATGATTTATATGGCAAAACTAAGAGAAATGGGAATCCTTATTGCATTAATTACAACAACAACTGGTACTTACATGCTATTTGGATCACTTCTCCCAGTTATCATTAGAAAGTTAAAAAGTAATAAAAAACGTAGTGAAAAAGGACTTAATGCTTTTACGTTTGCACAATTAAATTTCCGTATTAATAGCTTAACGAAAGTACTTGCAACGGTAGCGATGTTAGTTGCTCTTGGAGCGGGTGCAATTTCAGGTGGTATGGCGTTTAAAAATAACGTTATAAAAATGGTTGATGGTTTAGTAATATATGATTCAGTTATTCATAACCCAACAGCTGAAGAAAAGAATATTTTAGATGGTATTACATTTAAAGAGAAAAATGAATATCGTTACAAAGTTGATAATAAATACGTTTATTATGTAAAAGAAGATTTAGAGAAAAATCCTCCTTTCGTACAAGATACAAAACAGATGGAAAGTATGAAGGATTTAGGGAAAATAAAGAAAGTTTCAGAGGAACTGCCAGTAGGTGCAGTTTCTAGAGAAATGAATGAAAAAGATGCGAGTGCTAAAGAACTTCCAGAAGAATGGAACGAGGCTTTCAGAACAATTCAGCCATTTTATCTATATGAAGATCATGCAATTAAAATTGTAGATCAGAAAATGTACGATACTGTAAATGGTAAAGAAGGAATCGTAGTTATTGGAAAAACAGACGATTTTGTAGCATACACAAAAGAATGGAAAAAACTTGACGAGTTGCAGCTAGTTAAATATAAAAATGTAAAAGCTGAAAGATTAGATAGTAAATATCAATCTTACAATGGATTCTACGGCGTTGCGAGTGGAACAGTATTTATGGGATTCTTCCTTGGAATTGCGTTCTTAGCAATGATGGCAAGTTGTTTAATGTTTAAAATTCTTTCTGGTGCATCAAAAGATATTACGCGTTATCAAATGCTTCGTAAAATCGGTGTGCGCCGTGAGTTATTAACGAAATCGATTTATAAAGAATTATTCTTAGTGTTCTTATTCCCGGCAATTGTGGGTATCGCTCACGTATTAGTTGGTATGAATATTTTCGGATTTATTTTAATGGATCCTTACTTCCGTATTTGGGTACCGATCGTAATTTTCGTAGTTATTTATGCGATTTATTACTTCATTACAGTTCAATTGTATAAAGGAATTGTTCTTCCAAAAGAAGATTAATAGGTAAAAAGCCGAGTGAAAGTGCTCGGCTTTTTGTATTTTCAGAAAAAACACTTTAATGTTACTGAAATATATAATATAATGTAAATAAGTAACATAATATGAAAGTATCAGCAACCGGAAAATGAAAGGAGGAATCCGATCTGTAGAAAGAAGCTGAACTTGTACTCCCCCTATTTTTTCTACCCACACCGTATTTGTACAATCATAAATTTCCAAATGAAAAATTGTCGTAAGAGTATATTGTGAAAATAATGGATAATACATGGAAATCTCATAGCATGATAAGGTAAAATGGACAGGATAATGAGAAAATTACCGTTCATAAGATGAGGAGATACATGTATGGAAGTTGTAGAGGCATTAAAAGATATAAGCCAAATTGAGGCTATGAAAAAGTATTTAAAAGAGCATTCGCAGCGAGATTATCTTTTATTTGTTATTGGAATTAACACTGGATTAAAGATCACTGAACTACTTAGTATGAAATTTGAAGAGGTATTGAATGAAGATGGAACTGTTAAAGAGTTTTATTCTCTTCCTGTGAAAGATGAAAAGTTTAAACAAGATATTTATTTAAATACAAAAGTAAAAGAAGCACTTTTAGAGTACGTACAATCTATTAATGCTCAAAGAGAAAACTACGTATTTCAATCTAATAAAACGACAAATTCAATTACGCGCCAACAAGCGTATCGTGTAATTCATAATGCTGCTGAAGCAGTTGGGATTGTTGGTAAAATCGGAACAAACTCAATGAGAAAAACGTTTGGATTTCATGCATACAAAAGAGGGATAGCGATTGCGCTATTACAAAAGCATTTTCATCACGCAACTCCATCAGAAACGCTCAAGTATTTAGGAATCTCAAAAGATGAGAAGTTTAAAACAGAGATTGATGTAGATTTGTAAGAGCCGTAACTAAAAACTTTAGGAGGCGGAAAATATGAATATTAGAGAGAGTGAACTACCTGGCATTGGATGTAAATTTGAAGTGATAACAAAAGGTAATGAAAAAATGGTTATTGTGATTCATGATGATGGCCGAAGAGAAATGTATCATTTTGATGCGGATCATGATGAGAGTATTTCAAGCATTTCTCTTCGTGATTCTGAAGCGAGACAAATTGCGGCTATATTAGGCGGAATGGTATATAGGCCGCAAGCGCTAGACACAATTGAGATGGCTTTTGAAGGATTATCAATTGAATGGTTTAAGGTGGAGAATAATGCACCAGTAGTACAACAAACAATTGGTAGCTTACATGTCAGAAAAACATATAACGTAACGATTATTGCTATTTTGAAAAAGAATATGAAGAAATTCTTTAATCCAGGTCCAGACTCTATTATTGAAGCTGGCGATATGCTCGTATTGTCGGGTGAAAGACATGAAGTGAAAAGAATTATTAATGAATTGCTTTCAGCAGGAGGTGATTCCTAATCGATGGATACTTTAATCTTTGAAGTTGGAACTGCGTTAGTATTAGTAGCTTTTGCAGCTATCCTCGCTGCGAAGTTAAAGTTCTCGATTATTCCGTTTCTCATTATACTCGGTATGTTAGTGGGGCCTCATGCCCCAGATTTAGGACTTATCGATTTAAGGTTTATTGAAAGCGGAGAAGTTATTTCCTTCCTCGGCCGTGTTGGCGTCATATTCCTCTTATTCTACTTAGGTTTAGAATTCTCAATAAAAAAATTAATTAAATCAGGAAAGTCGATTGCTTTTGGGGGTAGTATTCATATATCGCTTAATTTCATATTGGGTTTACTTTATGGATATGTTATGGGTTTCCCCTTATTAGAAACATTAATTATTGCTGGAATCATTACAATCTCATCGAGTGCAATTGTTGCAAAAGTAATTGTTGATTTAAGAAGATCTGGTAATAAAGAGACTGAATTAATATTAGGAATCATTATGTTTGATGATATCTTTTTAGCTGTATATTTATCAGTCGTTTCAGGGTTAGTACTCGGTGGTGCAACATCATTTGTAGGTGCTCTTACATCGGTGTTAATCGCGGTAGGGTATATGCTACTATTCTTTGTAATCGCTAGAAAAGCTACGCCGTTTCTAAATAAAGTATTAGATATTTCGTCAAACGAAATTTTTATTATCGTAATATTCGCCATTTTATTCTTTGTAGCAGGATTTTCAGAAACGATTCATGTTGCTGAGGCAATTGGAGCATTATTGTTAGGACTCGTCTTTTCAGAAACAGAGCATAGTGATCGGATTGAGCATCTCGTCGTTCCGTTTCGTGACTTCTTTGGAGCCATATTCTTTTTCAGTTTCGGTTTAAGTATAGATCCGTTTTCACTTGGAGGAGCAGTGTGGTTGGCATTAGGAGCAGTTTTCATTACGCTCATCGGTAATTTTACAGCTGGAATGATGGCGGGACGTAAAGCCGGGTTATCGCATAAGGCTTCTACGAATATCGGTTTAACCCTCGTATCACGCGGAGAGTTCTCCATTATTGTAGCCAATATCGGCATTGCGGGTGGTTTAATGGCAACGATTAAACCGTTCTCTGCACTGTACGTTTTAATATTAGCATCGTTAGGACCGTTATTAACGAAGGAGTCTGGGAGAATATACTCTCTACTAGATAAAATATTTAAATGGAGTGCGAAAGAACGTGCGAAGCGAGAAAAAGAAGTTGGATAGTATAAATAAGGGGGAGACTGCATGAACTTTAGAACTTTATGCAGTCTTCCTTTTTTATATATTGTTGTTGATGTCGTTTTTTGTCGGTAAGTCGATATATTTTAATAATCGCTCATATATTTCGGGAATCGCCGATATATTTTGAGATTCGCTGATATATTCCCCAAATCGCTGATATATTTTCAAGTGACAATTCATATAATTTCATTTACCGAAAAACCATTATCTGAATTTCATCAACTATTAATCAGTTGCCTTCCTATTTAAAAACGACTACAATTTTACTGTTATAGATGAACGAAAAAAATAGAATAGGAGGGGAGACTATGCCAAAGAAAGTATGGCTATTAGTAGCTGGGATGATTATTAATGTCACGGGTGCTTCTTTTTTATGGCCTTTTAATACAATTTATTTGCATGATCACCTAGGAAAATCTTTATCTGTGGCCGGAATGGTATTAATGATCAACTCGCTTACTGGTGTAATCGGAAACTTGCTCGGCGGTGTTTTGTTTGATAAATGGGGCGGTTATAAATCAACTTTAGTAGGGATTGTCATTACACTTGTATCGATTTTAGGCCTTGTGTTCTTCCACGGTTGGCCGTTATATGTTGTGTGGCTAGCATTAATCGGCTTTGGTTCTGGAATGGTCTTCCCATCGATGTATGCGATGGTCGGTACGGTTTGGCCAGAGGGCGGAAGACGAGCATTTAATGCGATGTATGTTGGGCAAAACGTTGGTATTGCGATCGGAACAGCGTGCGGTGGTTTAGTTGCATCTTACCGTTTTGATTATATTTTCTTAGCCAATTTTGTTTTGTACTTTGTTTTCTTCTTAATTGCTTTTATTGGATTCCGTGGTATGGAAGACAAGAAAGAGCCAGGAGTGAAAAAAGAAGTCGAAACGAAAAAAGGCTGGACACTTACACCTGGATTCAAAGCACTTCTTATCGTATGTGTAGCATATGCTTTATGCTGGGTTACATATGTACAGTGGCAAGGGGCGATTGCGACTTATATGCGGGAATTAGATATTAGCCTCCGCCATTATAGTTTATTATGGACGATAAACGGAGCGATGATTGTTTGTGCGCAGCCACTTGTTAGTATGTTAATTCGCTGGATGAAGCGTTCTTTAAAACAACAAATTATGATTGGAATCGTCATTTTTGCGGCGTCATTTATTGTGTTAAGTCAAGCGCAGCAATTTACGATGTTCCTCGTTGCGATGGTGACGTTAACGATTGGTGAGTTATTCGTATGGCCAGCAGTTCCGACCATTGCAAATATACTTGCACCAAAAGATAAGTTAGGGTTTTATCAAGGGTTTGTAAATAGCGCGGCGACTGTAGGGAAAATGTTCGGACCGGTCGTTGGCGGAGCAATTGTTGATTTATACAATATGGAAGTATTGTTTATAGCAATCATGGTAATGCTTGTAGTAGCGATTATTGCAACGAGCATGTATGATAAACGAGTAAAAGTAGAAGAAACAGTAGAAGAAAAAATTGCAGTTTAGTTTGACGGAACATGTAACATGTTTTAGAATATATTTAAATAAAACAACCTTTGGAACAAGGGAGATAGCTCGGCTGTCCTAAGACGAATTCGTTAGTTATGAAGAGTAACGATTAACCGAGAAGCCTTAGCTTCAAGTAAGCTCTTTAGAGATACGAAGTGGTGGGTAGTTCACATTAACTTATATTTTTAATAACAGTGAGAAGGAGTAGTAGTAATAGAAGCTGGTTTAGAGAGTTGACGGTCGGTGCAAGTCAATCCACGTTTCGTTATGAACTCGCCTTTGAGTTGCAGTTGTGAAACTAGTAGTAGCAATTGCCGTTAATCCACGTTACGGATCTAAGCGAATGTATATTTGTACATTAATTTAGGGTGGTACCGCGGGAATCTATAACCTCTCGTCCCTTTCTAGGGATGAGAGGTTTTTTGTATTTTGGGCGGTGAAAATAAATAGAATTTCAAGGAGGGTATCTCATGAGCTTTAATCATCAAAATATTGAGAAGAAGTGGCAAGGGTACTGGGAAGAGAATAAAACATTCCGTACGCCAGATGAGACAGAAAAACCAAAATTTTATGCACTAGATATGTTCCCATATCCATCAGGTGCAGGCCTACACGTAGGACATCCAGAAGGTTATACAGCGACAGATATTTTATCTCGTATGAAGCGTATGCAAGGATATAACGTTCTTCATCCAATGGGATGGGATGCGTTCGGTCTTCCAGCAGAGCAATATGCACTTGATACTGGAAACAGCCCGGCAGAATTTACAGAGCTTAATATTAATACGTTCCGTAATCAAATTAAAGCATTAGGCTTCTCTTACGATTGGGATCGTGAAGTAAATACAACAGATCCAAACTACTACAAGTGGACACAATGGATCTTCCTAAAACTATTTGAAAAAGGTTTAGCTTACGTTGATGAAGTACCTGTAAACTGGTGCCCAGCACTTGGTACAGTACTTGCAAATGAAGAAATCATTGACGGTAAGAGTGAGCGCGGTGGACATCCAGTTGAGCGTCGTCCGATGAGACAGTGGATGTTAAAAATTACAGCTTACGGAGATCGTCTATTAGAAGATCTAGATGAGCTTGATTGGCCAGAAAGCTTAAAAGATATGCAACGTAACTGGATTGGTCGTTCTGAAGGTGCAGAAGTACACTTCAACATCGATGGTACAGACGAGAAATTCACAGTTTTCACAACGCGTCCTGATACACTATTTGGTGCGAGCTACTGTGTACTTGCTCCAGAGCATGCGCTTGTTGCTGACATTACAACAGCAGAGCAAAAAGAAGCTGTAGAAGCTTACATTAACTCTGTTAAAATGAAGAGTGACCTAGAGCGTACAGAACTTGCGAAAGAGAAAACTGGTGTATTCACTGGTGCTTACGCAGTTAACCCAGTAAATGGCGAGAAATTACCAATCTGGATCGCTGACTATGTTCTTGCAACTTACGGAACAGGTGCTGTAATGGCAGTTCCAGCTCATGATGAGCGTGACTATGAATTCGCATCAACGTTCAATCTTCCAATGAAGGAAGTTGTAAAAGGCGGAGACATTACGAAAGAAGCATACACAGGTGATGGTGCGCACGTAAACTCAGCATTCCTTGATGGTTTAAATAAAGAAGAAGCAATCGTAAAAATGATTGAATGGCTTGAAGTAACGAGCGCAGGAAATCAAAAAGTAACGTACCGTCTACGTGACTGGTTATTCAGCCGTCAACGTTACTGGGGTGAGCCAATTCCAGTAATCCATTGGGAAGATGGCACAATGACAGCTGTGAAAGAAGAAGAATTACCATTAGTTCTTCCTAAAACAGAAAACATCCGTCCTTCAGGTACAGGTGAATCACCACTTGCTAACATTGACGAGTGGGTAAACGTTGTTGATCCTGAAACTGGTAAAAAAGGTCGTCGTGAAACGAACACAATGCCACAATGGGCTGGTAGCTGTTGGTATTACCTACGTTACATCGATCCAAATAATAGCGAAGCACTTGTAGATCCTGAAAAAGTAAAACAATGGCTTCCAGTTGATATTTATATTGGCGGTGCAGAGCACGCTGTACTTCACTTACTATATGCTCGTTTCTGGCACAAAGTATTATACGATATCGGTGTAGTTCCAACGAAAGAGCCGTTCCAACAATTATTCAACCAAGGTATGATTCTAGGTGAAAACAACGAGAAAATGAGTAAATCAAAAGGTAACGTTGTAAACCCTGATGATATCGTAGCAAGCCATGGTGCAGATACACTTCGTCTATACGAAATGTTCATGGGACCATTAGATGCTTCGATTGCTTGGTCTGAAAATGGTCTTGACGGAGCTCGTCGTTTCCTAGACCGCGTATGGCGTCTATTCATTCAAGATAATGGTGAATTAAGTGAGAAAATTACTGATGCACCAAATAAAGAGCTTGAAAAAGCTTACCACCAAACAGTGAAGAAAGTAACAGAAGACTATGCAGAGCTTCGCTTCAACACAGCGATTTCTCAAATGATGGTATTCATCAACGATGCATATAAAGCTGAAACACTTCCGAAAGAATATGTAGAAGGTTTCGTAAAAATGATTGCACCAGTTGCACCTCACATCGGGGAAGAACTATGGAGCAAACTTGGATATAATGAAACAATCACATATGCAAGCTGGCCAACATTTGATGAGTCTAAACTTGTAGAAGATGAAGTTGAAATCGTTGTTCAAGTTATGGGCAAAGTTCGCGCGAAACTAACAATGAGTAAAGACGCATCAAAAGAAGAAATGGAACAACTTGCACTTGAAGTAATTCAAGACCAAATCGAAGGAAAAACAGTTCGTAAAGTAATTGTAGTTCCTGGAAAACTTGTTAACGTTGTTGCAAACTAATGAATGAAAGAAAAGCTCAGAGCATTTATGCTCTGAGCTTTTTTGTGTAGAAAATAATTTCAGGATCTCCTTCATCTAAATTTTCAACTATTCCACTACGTACAAATAAAAGAGCGGAATTCCAATACAGACAAACACCTATTTTTCTATAGGAAATATGATAAAAAAGGTAGGCTAAATTGAGTAGAAGAGGTGAAAGGAATGAAAGGGATGGACAATAATGCACCACATGGCTTCTTCGGAGGCGAATCGGACAGTTATACACAAATGATGTTAATGGGAGGAGCTGGCCAACAAGGGTACGGTGGAATTCCGAGCTGGATGGGTGGAGGAGCAGGAGGATTTCCAACATCGGTAGCTGGCATGCAAACTGGAATGCCTACATTAATGGGAGGGTTTTCGACATCAGGGGCTGGAATGCCTACATTAACAGGAGGATTTCCGACATCAGTAGCTGGCGTACAGACAGGAATTCCAGTAGGAGTACCAACTACATTTCCTTCTTTCGTTGGAGGAGTGCAGACAGGATTTCCGGTACCGGGAGTAGGTGTTGTAGCAGGTGGAGTAGGTGGTTATCCGCAAGGTGTTTACGGACACCATGTACATCACCATCACCAAGGCCAACACGGTCATCATGGACATCACCACCATCAAGGCCAACACGGTCATCATGTACATCACCACCATCAAGGTCAACATAGTCATCATGGACACCATCATCACCAAGGCCACCAAGGTCAGCACGGTCATCATCATCACCAAGGTCAACACGGCCATCAACAACAAGTACATCACCACGGACACCATCATATATATCCACAGGCTGTTCTTTATCAAACGCACCAAGGTCAACACGGTCATCTTGGTCACCAAGGCCAACACGGTCACCACACGGTCATCATGGTCAACACGGTCACCAAGGTCAACACGGTCATCATGGTCAACACAGTCACACAGGCCCATCTTGATCAAAAGCACCAAGGCCAACACCGTCATCTTGGTCACCAAGGCCAACACGATCACCAAGGCCAACACGGTCATCATGGTCAACACGGTCACCAAGGTCAACACGGTCATCATGGTCAACACAGTCATCATGGTCACCAAGGTCAACACGGTCATCAAGGCCAACACGGTCACCAAGGCCAACACGGTCACCAAGGCCAACATGGTCAACAGCACCAACAGCACCAACAGCACCAACAGCACCAACAGCACCAACAATACCAACAATATCAACAGCAACAATCTTCTCCTTGGACAGGTGGAATTGGAGCAGGAGGAGCAGGGGCAGCAGCAGGAGCGGCTAGCATTAGTGGAGCAGCAGGGCACGCTGGACACGTGGGTCATTAATGAATTGCAGAAAAAAAGACATAATAAAAAACTGCTAGGAAATCCTAGCAGTTTTTTTCAGCTTCTTGGCGCTGGCGTTCGATTTCAGCACGAAGTTGTGGTTCTGGTGCTTGCCAGCCTTCTGGTTTTAGAATTTTGCCGTCCCCTTCACGGAATCGAGGTTTTCCATCAGGGAATAGTTTTGCCATGTTTGCGTTATTTACAATTTCGAATCCTTTATCAGGACGTACGCCCATTTCGGCAAACGTTCCGAATGCAAAGTAAATAAGATCAATTAGTGCATCATATTGATCTTCAACAGTCGTTGCTTCTAGAAATTCTTCTAGCTCTTCTTGCATAAAGCTAGCACGAATTTTTGCACGTTCTTCTGTTAATTTCGTTGGAGTATTTGTCACAGGGTGTCCGAACTCTTCATGCATTTTTGCAACAAGTTCGTATCCTTTATCTAAACCTTTTTCGTTTGTCATGTTGTTTCATCCTTTCTCGCTTTGTGCCGAATCTCATTGTAACATAAGGTGATTATGAAATGAAAAAGGACTGTTCAAAAGTTTCATCTTTTAGTTAAGGTAGGGAAAGATTATATCGACTAAACGACAAAACATAACCCATTAATAAAAGAAGGCCATCCCGGAATATTTTTGGGACGGCCCTGCTCGTTATTTTTCTTCTTTTATTAAAATGGATAAAATAAGATCGATGCCAAACATACCAACGAGCAACATTGGTATAACGACAAGTAAATAACGTGTGAAGGAAACATTTTTTAAGTATGTATGAGCAAATAAAAAGACGCCGAGAAATAAAATACCATTTAAAATAGGCTTTACTAATTTTTTAGACATAAGCTCCCCCGTAAATATCTTCTCTCTCTATCTAAAATAAAAACTCCTCTTTCCGTTGTATCATGCTGGAGAGAGGAGTTCAATCATTTCTCATTCAATTACACCAGAATTTGTAATATTTACGGTGTATTTTATAGTAACTGGAACATCTTTATACATTTGCCTCCACTCTTCTAATTTGAATGGGCGATAATGTTGCTTGTATTTAGCTCCTAGCCCGAGCGGATCGACACCTAAAAATTTGAATTGCTTAATTAACTTGTTACCTTGTATATCCAATTGTTTTTGGATGGCTTTCTCAATCTTTTTTGTGTTCTTAGCATTCTCTAAGTTAATTTGTTTTGATAATTCTTGAATACGAGCATCAATTTTAACATGAATGGAAAAAGAAGGCTTTCCATTTTTTATTTTTATATCGTATGTTGGAACAGAACGAATATTATTAATCATTACGTACCCAGGATTTGCTTTAAATTCATGTGAATCCAACTTATGTTTCTCTAAAAGTCCTTTGAATACAAACATATCTTTTTCTGCAATTTTACCAACATATTTATCCTTTTTAAAAAGACCAATTGCCGTGATTTTTATTTTATCACCATGTTTCTTTAAAATTGGAATATAGTAGTCTTGCCCTTCTTGATAATAACGGAATGCTCCTACATGCAGATTATCTGTTGGTAAAGGACCGGTTTCCATATTATGTTCTAGCATTTTTTTTATATAAATTGCAACGTTGGATGAAGTCGTGTACTTTCCTTTTAAAAGTTCAGTACCATTACCTTCAAGTAAAGCGACATATAAGGCATTCCCAATGTTTATATCGCGAATTAATGTATCGAAGGAAGCAACCATTCCTTTCTTAGCAATTCGGGTGGTAAACAGAGCAACTCGCATTTGCCCGCTAGCAAATGGTTGAGAAGACTCTAAAGATGTGTCAGCTTTTACTTGTTTTACCGCATTTGCTGTTCCTTCAAAAACTTGAACTTTGTTCCCTTTTTTCTGAATAGGACAAACAAATGTTACCTTTATTTTATTATCTTTTGCTACATCAAAGACAGTTCCTTGGATAAGGTGTACGTCATCGATAATATTTTTTTCTAAACATCCAGTTAGACTGAAGAGTGCTATACAAGAGATAAGTATTAATTTATTTTTGATTTTTTCCATTTTCTTTTCACCCACACAATGATAAATAGGATTGGGATGTATACATAAATGAGCCAAAAGCTCCCCTTTGATGCATTACTAATAAAATTATTAATATCGTGTCTGTTTGTTAAAAGTTGTGAAACAATGAGAGTGATAAAGATAAAAGCGATTAAAACACCTCTTTGTTTTACACGGAATATTTCGTGAGTTGCTCTCGTTGCCGCCCACAAAGGTAGAATAAAACTTGTAATAATAACGAGAGCATAAGCTGAAATTGCAATATATTCTAGCCTTTCTATGAATGGTAATTGAATGACTTGGGTCATAGAAAGTTGGGCCCATATCGTTTTTAACAATTGTTTTTCACTAAAAAATGCAAAGGCTAAAAGGGTGCTAAATAAATATAGAAGATTTGAAAATAGTGCTCCAAGCTGAGCGTATTTATGAGATTGTATAGGCTTTTTCACAAATGGATACACCATGAGGTAAATCTCAAAACCGGTCATACTGTAGATTGACAGTTGAGCGGATTTTAAAATGTCTGAAAAAGAATGTGTGAATATAGGTAGTAAATTATCCCAATGTGAATATTTCAAAACGAATAAGCTTAGAAACAAATATCCTAATGTACCACCAACAGAGATGACACAAATACCGGTAATTACACGAAATCCAGAAGAGATAATGTAATAGCTAACTAAGCACAAAAAGAGTGTTAACATCCACGTGGAAGCAGTTGGGAACATCCATACTTGAATAATTTCAACATACGTTCGAATAACCGAAATACTGACGATTAAAAAATAGGCTGCAAAGATGATATTAAAGACATTCCCTATCCACTTTCCAAACGTTTGTCGTTGTAAATCAATTAAATTTCCGTTTGTTTCTTTTAATAAAAAATACATCATCCATATAAGGAGGTGGATACAGAGTCCTGTAATTAGAACACCCATCCAGCCGTCGTATCCAGCGGCCTTGGCAGTAATTCGAGCGAAGCCGAGAACGCCAGCTCCAAACTGTGCACCGTGAATTAAGAAGAAGACAAAGACAGGAGATATTTGATATTTTTCTTGAACTTTACTCATCGATGCACCTCATTCCTTAATCATCAAAGTCTGATCTATGTTTTGTTGAAATTCCTTTTGCTGATTTTTTTACATGTTGTGGCCTCGCTTGTACATCCCTTGTATCAATCATCGTTAAAGGAAAACGAATCCAAGAGTCCTTAACCGACTGTTGTCTCGTCGGATAAAACAAAGCGTACGGCTTACGTAAGGAAGTAAGCCTGAATAGATGCGTAAATAAGAAGATAAATCCAAGGGAAATCCCGAACAATCCGCCTATTTCTGCAAACATAAGAAATGGAAAGCGTAGTAATCGAACTGCATTACCCATTTTATAAATAGGTGTAATAAAGGAAGCGAGTGCTGATAAGGCAACGATAATTAATAAAATATTACTCGTTAAACCAGCTTGTACAGATGCTTGCCCAATTACGATACCGCCTACAATCCCGAGTGTTTGACCAACTTTCATCGGTAACCTCGCGCCAGCTTCTCTCAATAAGTCGATTGCAAGTTCTAAAAAGAGTGCTTCAATTAAAGGTGGGAATGGTACTTGTGCCCTTGATAAAATCAAAGTTTCAAGTAAATCACTTGGAATAAGTTCATAATGATAATTTAAAATTGCAACATATAGTGGTGTAGCACAGATTGAAAATAGAACAGCGATAAGGCGTAAAATGCGTGAAAATGTAGCGTATAGCCAAGAAACGTTATAGTCTTCTGGTGAAATGAAAAAATCGAAATAGGATACTGGCGTAAGTAGAACACTTGGAGAACCATCCACAAAAATAGCAATTTTCCCATCAATGAGTGCTTTTGTAACTCTATCAGTACGTTCTGTATTGATATAGAGAGGGAAAATCGACTTTTCACCCATTAGTTCTTGTATATAAGCACTATCATTAATTTGATCATATTCAAGAGCACGTAATGACTCCTCGAGAAAATCTACATTTTCTTTTTCAGCGAGGTTGTCTAAATACATCATGACAACTTTTGTTTTGGAAAACTCGCCGACAATCATTTCTTTTGTTTGTAAATCTAAAACAGGAAGACGTTTTCGAACTAAATTAATATTTGTATCAATATCCTCTACGAAACCTTCTTGAGGACCGATAACAGTCGATTCGTTTAAAGGAGGGCTTGGTGCCCGGTACGTATCAATTGCAATGTTTGCAAGCATACACTTTTGGTCTTGCTGATTCAATTGAATAATCGCATGTCCCTTTAACACCATGTCCTCAATTTTTTGTAAATCGTTCGTAATTGTAATACCGCTCATTGGAATATGTTCTTTTAGCTCTTCTAGTGAAGCGTTAGGTCGTTCTAAAAGAGTAGGCATTAAATACTTTTGTAATTTCTCTCCATCAAGTGAAGGGCGATAGTAAGAAATCCAATAAGGCATCGTTTCATCGTCAGATGTGTGATAATTAACAAAATCGCTAGATTTTTTGAGTTTCTCTATTAAATCTTGTAGAGAGTGAATCCGGTCTTTTTCTGGTTTCGTAAAATCATAAATACTATTATTTCCAGAGTTTTGCTGCTGATCTTGATCCGAGTTCCCTTGTTTAGAATGTTGTTGCTGATTCTGATTCGAGTTGTCTTGATTAGAATGTTGTTGATTCTGATTCGAGTTGTCTTGATTAGAATGTTGTTGATTCTGATTCGAGTTGTCTTGATTAGAATGTTGTTGATTCTGATTCGAGTTGTCTTGATTAGAATGTTGTTGATTCTGATTCGAGTCGTTTTGTTTAGAGTTTTGTTGTTGATTCTGATTCGATGTTTAGAATTTTGTTGTTGATTCTGATTCGCGTTTTTTTGTTTTTTTTTTTTTGATTCTGATTCGAGTCGTTTTGTTTAGAGTTTTGTTGTTGATTCTGATTCGAGTCGTTTTGTTTAGAATTTCGTTGTTGATTCTGATTCGAGTTGTCTTGTTTAGAGTTTTGTTGTTGATTCTGATCTGAGTCGTTTTGTTTAGAATGTTGTTGCTGCTGATCCTGAGAAGGCTCTTTGTGTTCCTCTTTTTTTTGCTCGCTATTGCTATCTTTATTATGTTTCATACTTCTAGTCTGTTCTTTGTTATCATTCTCTTGGTTGTTAGGCTGTTGCTCCGAGTTATCTGTTTCGTTTTTCTCTGTCGTATTTGATTTTTTTTTCTTACGTAGCCAATTCCAAATCATATGTATGCCCTCTTTGATTGTGTAATATAATGCTATTTTGTGGCTAATTTTGTATATTATTCATTTATTTATGAAAAGAAGGAGGAGATTAGTTTGCATAGAAAAAATCCTTTAGTAAGCAGCAGTTCATACTATGGCGGGAAGAGGGCGAGTCTGTGCAATTTGTAAAAAAGGAAAAGTTTGTTTTAAGAGAGTTTACGTTTGAAAATGGTAGGGGAATTCCTGTTCAAATGGGGTATGAGACATATGGTACTTTAAATAGAGAAAGGTCAAATGCGATTTTGGTATGCCATTATTTTAGTGCAACGAGTCACGCGGCAGGGAAATATACAGCGCATGATGAGGAGTCTGGTTGGTGGAATGGTTTAATTGGACCGGGAAAAGCAGTTGATACAAATAAATATTTTGTTATATGTACTGATAATCTTTGTAATGTGCAGGTTAAGAACCCTTATGTGTTTACAACGGGACCGAAATCGATTCATCCGAAAACTGGAGATGAATATGCGATGGATTTTCCGGTTTTTACATTTCTTGATGTAGCTCGTGTGCAATATGAGTTAATAAAAGATATGGGAATCTCAAGGTTACATGCTGTAATGGGACCGTCAGCTGGTGGGATGATTGCGCAGCAATGGGCTGTTCATTATCCTCATATGGTAGAGCGGATGATTGGTGTTATTACGAACCCACAAAATCCAATTATTACGTCGGTAAATGTAGCGCAAAATGCAATTGAGGCTATTCAACTGGATCCAAGTTGGAAGGGCGGAAAATATGGAGAAGCGCAGCCAATGAAGGGACTTCATTTAGCAAATAGAATGATGTTTATGAACGCATTTGATGAGCATTTTTATGAAACGACATTCCCTCGTAATAGTGTAGAGAAAGAACCTTATGAAACATTTGCTGCATTAACATCATTTGAGAAAGAAATAAATAAAGTGACATATAGAAGTATAGAGTTAGTAGATGCAAATTCGTGGATATACACTGCGAAAGCAGTTTTATTACATGATATTGCGCATGGATTTTCGTCTTTAGAAGAGGCGCTTTCTAACATAGAAGCAAATGTACTTATGATTCCGTGCAAACAAGATTTGCTTCAGCCGTCACGTTATAATTATAAAATGGTAGACATTTTGCAAAAACAAGGGAAGTATGCGGAAGTGTATGAGATAGAAAGTATAAATGGGCATATGGCAGGAGCATTTGATATTCATTTATTTGAAAAGAAAGTTTATGAATTTTTAAATCGGAAAGTATCTAGTTTGGTGTAGAAAATAAATGGTGTGAAAAAGGTGCGATGTATGTAGTAGGCACCTTTTTTTACATGATTTGTAGACGGAAAATATATGTGGCAATTGCTATACCGAAGAATGCGATACTAAGCAATAGAAATAAGAATGACATTTCTTGTGGTGATTTTATCTTTTTATTATTCTTCATACTAAGTGCAATAATTGCGGCGATTAAGAAAATGATGCCCGTAATGAAAAGAAAAAGTGTCATTTTCATTGGCTCCTTTCATAAAACAAGTATATTGAGGATACAATGCACGAGTTATGTTTGTAAAGAATAAGTTTTGCGAGAAAATTGAGAAATAAAATTTCCATTCTTTGCGTTCTTTCTTTCGCATGCTAAAATTGACTAGATATGCTTGTTTAAGGAAGAGACTAAAGGTTTTATTGTATATAAGGAGGAACGACATATGACAGAAGTTAAAACAATTACTACAGAAGAAGTGCAAGAGCGTTTAGAAAATGGAGAAACGTTATTTTTAGTAGACGTAAGGGAAGATGAAGAAGTAGCGGCAGGGAAAATTCCAGAAGCTGTACATATTAAAATGGGTGATATCCCAAATAAAGTAGATTTCTTTGATAAAGAGAATGAATATATCTTTATTTGTCGCTCGGGAATGCGCAGTGAAAATGTATGCCATTATTTAAATGAGCAAGGATTTAAAACAATGAACATGGTTGGCGGTATGCTTCAATATGAAGGTGAAACGAAATAAGTAGCTAAAAAAACTTGAAACGTGTTTGTTTCAAGTTTTTTTCTTTTGCATACAGTGTACAAAAGGGGGATAGGTAAATGGGGATTAACTTGCGGAAAGTAAAAATTATTAATAATACAGGGGCTGTTAATGTCGGTGACTGTTATGATATCTCACCTTTAGCTGTAGCAAAAATATATGCAGGTGCTGGAGGATCGAGTGCGGCTATTTTTTTAAATGGGAAAAGGCAGCCAGAAGCGGTGATTCGAACATCAGTATTTCTTCCGCCATTAGCAACGAGTACACGTACATTAGGTTCATAGAGGAAAGGTAGAGTGTAATTATGCCTGCTCATATAAAAGAGTTTGTTATTGTGAATAACACTGGGAATATATTTACTGGTGATAATTTGAGTGATACGTCATTTACTGCTACGAAATCGTATAGTGGCTCAATGGGGTGCACTTGGATCGACGTTGTTACAGTAATAGGGACGGAGACGAAGCTTTGTTTACAGCCGGGTGATTCGGTGACGACAACATATACAAGAGGCACTCCTGCCGGTACTGTAACAGGAACAAATATGGGGCAAAGTGTAAATGCATCGAGTATAGCACAAGCTGTCCCTAATACAGATAATATGGATTCAATTGCTGGACTCCCTTAAGGATTTAAGGGAGTTTTTATTATTTCAAATAAAAATAGTCTTTGAGTTTGTTTTTGTAAATACATATTAAGAAGAAGAGGTTTGTTTAATGTAAAAAAGATGGTGTGCAGGTGGTGAAAGTGTGAGAGAGCGCGATAAAAAACATTCATTAAACTCTAATTTCAGAATTTCACCAAATCTTATTGGTCCTACCTTTCCACCCGTTCCAACGGGATTTACTGGCATTGGGATTACTGGCCCAACCGGTCCCCAAGGTCCGACTGGCCCTCAAGGACCAAGAGGATTACAAGGTCCGATGGGGGAGATGGGCCCGACAGGACCTCAAGGTGTGCAAGGGATACAAGGACCAGTTGGACCAATAGGTGCAACAGGACCAGAAGGACAGCAGGGGCCGCAAGGATTGAGGGGAGCACAAGGAGCTACAGGAGCGACAGGACCAGAAGGAGTGCAAGGGTTGCAAGGTCCGATTGGTCCAACAGGAGCGACTGGGGCACAAGGTATACAGGGGATACAAGGGTTACAAGGTTCGATTGGAGCGACTGGACCTGAGGGACCTCAAGGAATTCAAGGTGTGCAAGGGGTACCAGGTGCAACAGGTCCACAAGGAATACAAGGGGCACAAGGGATACAAGGACCACAAGGAGCGAGTGGAAGTGCGGGGACAACAGGAGCAACTGGTCAAGGGGTTACAGGCCCAACTGGAATAACAGGTCCAACAGGGATAACGGGTCCATCTGGAGGACCACCAGGTCCGACGGGGGCAACTGGTGCGACAGGTCCAGGAGGTGGACCGAGTGGAAGTACAGGTGCGACGGGAGCAACGGGAAATACAGGGGTAACAGGAAGTACAGGTGTAACTGGAGTAACGGGAAATACAGGACCGACTGGAAGTACAGGAGAAACAGGAGCACAGGGATTGCAAGGAATACAAGGGATTCAAGGGCCAATTGGACCAACAGGTCCAGAAGGTCCGCAAGGTATTCAAGGTATTCCGGGTCCGACGGGCGTAACTGGTGAACAAGGAATACAAGGAGTTCAGGGAATTCAAGGGATAACAGGAGCAACAGGAGATCAAGGTCCACAAGGTATACAGGGAGCTATAGGGCCTCAAGGTGTAACAGGAGCAACAGGAGATCAAGGTCCACAAGGTATACAAGGAGTACCGGGCCCAACAGGAGAAACGGGACCACAAGGAGTTCAAGGGATTCAAGGCCCGCTGGGTGAAATCGGACCAACAGGACCAGAAGGCCCAGAAGGACTTCAAGGTCCGCAAGGAATACAAGGGGTGCCAGGACCAGCTGGAGCAACAGGTCCAGAGGGCCCACAAGGAATCCAAGGAATTCAAGGGTCAGTAGGAGCGACAGGACCAGAAGGCCCACAAGGAATACAGGGATTACAAGGAATACAAGGAGTAACGGGGGCAACAGGGGCACAAGGTCTGCAAGGTGTCCAAGGAATACAGGGAGACATAGGAGCAACAGGTCCAGAGGGTCTGCAAGGTGTTCAAGGTGCTCAAGGAGTGATTGGCCCAACAGGTCCGATGGGGCCACAAGGAGTTCAAGGAGTACAAGGAATTCAAGGAGCAACGGGTGCTCAAGGAGTGCAAGGTCCACAAGGAATACAGGGAATTCAAGGTCCGACGGGAGCAACAGGAGATACGGGCGTAACTGGTGCGACAGGGGAAGGAACTACAGGCCCAACTGGAGTAACCGGTCCAACAGGGGTAACTGGTCCTTCTGGAGGACCAGCAGGACCGAGTGGTCCAACGGGGCCATCAGGTCCGACTGGAGTGACAGGTCCATCCGGTGGACCACCTGGACCGACAGGAGCAACCGGTGTGACAGGAGCAACTGGAGATACCGGGGCGACAGGCTCAACTGGAGTGACAGGAGCGACAGGAGAAACAGGAGCAACTGGTGTGACGGGCTTACAGGGCCCCCAAGGAATTCAAGGTGTTCAAGAGGTCCAACCGGTCCGCAAGGTGTTCAAGGGGCCTACAGGGCCCCCAAGGAATTCAAGGTGTTCAAGGAGAAATAGGTCCAACCGGTCCGCAAGGTGTTCAAGGTCCCCAAGGGATACAAGGAGTAACGGGAGCAACGGGAGATCAAGGCTCACAAGGAATCCAAGGCCCGCAAGGAATCCAAGGCCCAACCGGTCCACAAGGAGTACAAGGAGATCAAGGCCCACAAGGGATTCAAGGTGCGACAGGAGCAACAGGAGCACAAGGTCCACAGGGAATTCAAGGAATCCAAGGAGTGCAGGGGCCGACCGGTCCACAAGGCCCAACAGGAATTCAAGGTGTTCAAGAGGTCCAACCGGTCCGCAAGGCGTGCAAGGGTTGCAAGGTCCACAAGCAAGGACTGCAGGGGCCGACCGGTCCACAAGGCCCAACAGGAATTCAAGGTGTTCAAGGAGAAATAGGTCCAACCGGTCCGCAAGGCGTGCAAGGGTTGCAAGGTCCACAAGGCCCGACAGGGGATACGGGAGCTACTGGTTCACAAGGTCCACAAGGAATTCAAGGTCCACAAGGCCCGACGGGATCCACTGGAGCAACAGGTTCACAAGGCCCAACAGGGGACACAGGTCCAACCGGTTCGCAAGGGATCCAAGGTCCAACCGGTCCAACTGGAGCTGGAGCAACCGGGTCCACTGGAGCAACGGGTGTGACCGGAGTTAGTACAACTGCAACGTATGCATTTGCGAATAATACATCAGGAACCGCTATTTCCGTTTTATTAGGTGGTACAAATGTACCATTACCGAACAATCAAAATATTGGACCAGGAATTACCGTTAGCGGAGGAAATACCGTATTTACGGTTGCAAATGCGGGGAATTACTATATAGCTTATACAATAAATTTAACAGCCTCTTTACTTGTAAGTTCTCGTATAACTGTAAATGGCAGTCCACTTGCAGGAACAATAAATTCACCAGCAATAGCTACAGGTTCATTTAATGCGACAATAATTGCTAATTTGCCCGCTGGAGCTGCTATTAGTCTGCAGTTATTTGGATTAGTTGCAATAGCTACATTATCTACGACAACGCCAGGAGCTACTTTAACTATTATTAGATTAAGTTAATAGGAAGAAAACCTTGGAGCTTTTATGCTTCAAGGTTTTTATATCGTTATTTGTAGGTAATCTAATTGGTTAGGAAAGTTTCACTTTATTCACTTGAGCAAAAACATCGCAGTTCGAAAATATATTATAATAGAATGAAAAGAGAGAAATTTGGCAGAAAGGGAGGGTGGCGATGCAGGAGATGGTTACAGATTTTTTTGGACGCCCACTTCAAGATTTGCGCATATCTGTCATTGATCGTTGCAATTTTAGATGTACATATTGTATGCCAGCGGAAGTTTTTGGGCCAGATTATGCTTTTTTGAAAGATGAGTTTTTACTGACGTTTGATGAAATTGAACGTTTGGCAAAACTATTTGTTAGCATCGGTGTACGAAAAATTAGGCTTACTGGTGGTGAGCCACTGCTGCGTAAAGATTTAACAAAACTTATTGCACGTCTCGTGAAAATTGAAGGGTTAGTAGATATAGGGTTAACGACAAATGCAATTCATTTAACGAAACAAGCAAAAGCATTAAAAGAAGCTGGATTACATAGAGTAAATGTTAGTTTGGATGCAATAGATGACGATGTATTTAAGGACATAAATGGCCGGAATATCAATACGAAACCTGTTATAAAGGGAATTATGGCTGCAAAAGAGGCCGGGCTTGATGTAAAGGTAAATATGGTTGTGAAAAAAGGGATGAATGACCATCAGGTACTTCCGATGGCTGCTTATTTTAAAGAGCAAGGAATCACACTTAGGTTTATTGAGTTTATGGATGTTGGTAGTACAAATGGATGGAACTTTGATCAAGTCGTTACAAAGCAAGAATTAATTGAAATGATTCATAGTGTGTATCCACTTGAGCCAGCTGAAGCGCATTATTTCGGTGAAGTTGCGAAGCGATATCGTTACGTTGGAACAAATGTCGAAGTCGGTTTTATTACTTCTGTTTCAGAGTCATTTTGTTCCTCTTGTACGAGAGCAAGAATTTCGGCAGATGGAAAGTTTTATACTTGCTTATTTGCGACAGAAGGATTGGATGTAAGGGAACTTCTTAGAGGAAATCTTTCGGATGATGAGTTAGTAAGCGTTATACAAGATGTATGGATGAATAGAAAAGACAGGTATTCGGATGAACGGACAGAAGAAAGTGCAAAGAATCGTCCGAAAATTGAAATGTCTTATATAGGAGGATAAGAAAGGGGGCTATCGTATGCAGGAGCGATATTCAAGACAAATATTATTTTCTGGTGTTGGAGAAGAAGGTCAGAGAAAAATTAGAGAGAAGCATGTGCTTATTATCGGCGCTGGCGCTCTCGGGGCAGCGAATGCAGAAGCAATTGTTAGAGCAGGTGTTGGCAAAATAACAATTGCGGATCGTGATTATGTAGAATGGAGTAATTTACAAAGGCAACAATTATATACAGAAGAAGATGCAAAGCAATATAAACCAAAGGCGGTAGCAGCAGCAGAGCATTTACAAGCGATTAATTCTGAGGTGAAAATAAATTCAGTTGTGACTGATGTAACAGTGCGAGAAATGGAAGAGCTAGTGAATGATGTAGATTTAATATTAGATGCGACAGATAATTTTGAAACGCGTCTTCTTATTAATGATATTTCACAAAAGTATAATATTCCGTGGATATATGGCGGTTGTGTCGGAAGCTACGGAGTAACGTATACAATTTTACCAGGAAAAACACCGTGTTTCCGCTGTTTAATGGAACATCCAGCGAGCGGGGCAACATGTGATACGGCTGGTATTATACAGCCGGCAGTACAATTAGTAGTTGCGCATCAAATAACGGAAGCGCTGAAAATATTAGTAGAAGACTATGGGGCACTTCGCGAAACGATGTTATCGTTTGATCTTTGGAATAATCAACAGATGGCATTTAAAGTGAATAGGCAGAAAAAAGACACATGTTTATCTTGCGGAAGATTACGTACATATCCGAGTTTAACATTTGAAGCACAAACGAAAACAGAAGTGTTATGTGGCCGAAATACAGTACAAATCCGTCCAGGTGTGCGGAATGAATTTAATTTAGAAGAAATTAAAAAGCGCTTACAAAGAAGTGTGGATGTAAAAGCTACTCCGTATTTATTATCATTTCCGGTGGAGGAATTTCGTTTTGTTTTATTTACAGATGGCAGGGCGTTCATTCATGGAACGAATGATATAAATATAGCAAAACGCTTATATGCAAGATATATAGGTTGAACCTAAAGGGAGCCCTTTAGGTTCAACGGAAAGAAGATTAAGACTTTCTCGTATAATCTCCACTTTTTCCACCTGTTTTTTCAAATAAGTAAGTTTCGCCAATAATCATACCTTTATTAACAGCTTTGCACATATCGTACACAGTAAGAGCTGTAGCGGAAGCGGCTGTTAAAGCTTCCATTTCAACACCGGTGCTACCTTCTGTTTTAACTTTTACTTCAATAAGTAATCGATATTGTTCTTCGGATTGTTTCCAATCGAAAGAAACGTCAACACCTTTTAATAATAAAGGATGGCACATTGGGATAATATCAGAAGTGCGTTTCGCAGCCATAATACCTGCGATTTGTGCAACTGCTAATACGTCACCTTTCCCAATTTCATTGTTAGAGATTTTATCGTAAATTTCTTTTGTAACGACAATGCTAGAGCACGCAATTGCTGTTCGGACGGTTGCTTTTTTGTCACTTATATCAACCATCTTCGCGCGTCCTTGGTCATTAAAGTGTGTGAATGAAGACATGGAATTCCTCCTTGAAGTAATTTCTATTTAATATATAAAGTTTAATCGAGATAAAAAAAATTGCAAATATGAGGTGAGAAACGATGATAGAAAAACGAATTCCAGTTCAAGTTGCTGAGGCAGTAGAGAGAGTAATGGAATATGCGAAAAATGGTGAAGTAGAAGAGGTTTCTATTACGGAAAGTTACGGGAGAATTCTTGGGGAGGATGTTATCTCTGATCATGACGTTCCTCATTTCGATCGTTCTCCTTACGATGGTTTCGCGATTCGAGCAGAAGATACGAAAGAAGCACATCAAGAGAATGCGATTGAGTTTGAAGTAATAGAAGAAATCGGGGCAGGATCTGTTTTTACAGAAGAAGTAGGACATTTTCAGGCGGTTCGTATTATGACAGGAGCAGCTATTCCAGAGGATTGTAATGCAGTCGTAATGCTAGAGTTGACGGAAGGTTTTGAGAAGAACGGAAAAACATATATGAAGGTAAAGCGTCCTTTTCATAGTGGTGACAATGTGTCATTTAAAGGAGAAGATATAAAGAAAAATCAAGTTCTCGTTCAGAAAGGTGTTGCAATTAATCCAGGTGTTGCCGCCTTATTAGCGACGTTTGGATATAGTACTGTGAAGGTTGTAAAACAGCCTGTTGTTGGTATTGTGACGACAGGAAGTGAACTGTTAGAGGTACACGAGTCGTTACAGCCGGGGAAAATTAGAAATAGTAACTCGTATATGATTGCCGCTCAAATTATGAAAGTCGGAGGGAAAGT
Organism: Bacillus sp. AY3-1; assembly: GCF_008368785.1. NCBI lineage: Bacteria > Bacillati > Bacillota > Bacilli > Caryophanales > Bacillaceae > Bacillus > Bacillus sp. AY3-1. Next base: position 144,591 of record NZ_QORZ01000005.1, read on the forward strand.
GCGTTATTATGGCCAACTTGCTGACGAGTTAGATGCATGCTTTGCAGCTGTTCAATCAGCGATGAATGAGGTTGATATTTTAATTACGACAGGCGGTGTGTCGGTAGGAGATTATGACTACTTGCCAGCTATTTATGAAAGATTACAGGCGAATGTACTCTTTAATAAAATAGCGATGAGACCAGGAAGTGTAACGACAGTAGCTGAAGTTGATGGAAAGTTACTTTTCGGTTTATCAGGAAATCCGTCAGCTTGCTACGTAGGCTTTGAGCTATTTGTGCATCCGGTTATAAAAACATATTTGTATGCGAAAGAACCCCACGTATATAGAGCAGATGCTATTTTACAAAAAGATTTTCCGAAGCCAAATCCGTTTACTCGTTTTGTAAGAGCAAACGTGACAATCGTGGACGGGGCATTACAAGCGATGCCGGTCGGTTTAGATAAATCGAGTGCGGTCTCTTCACTCGCCGATGCGAATGCTTTTATTGTGTTGCCTGGAGGAACGAGAGGATTTGAGGCAGGGATGAAAGTATCTGTATTATTGTTAGAGCACGACGAGGGATGTGATTGGCCATGGGCAAAGCCCCTTCAATCTTACAAATAGTAGGATATCAAAATAGCGGGAAAACAACGCTCGTTGAGAAAATTGTGTATGCATTAGCTGAACGAAACATGGAAGTTGCTACAATTAAGCATCACGGGCACGGAGGTTTTCCAGAAGTAGCGCAAAAAGATAGTGAAAGGCACCGAAAGGCTGGGGCTGTTGTCAGTAGTGTAGAAGGCGCTGGATTACTTTCACTGTCGTCATTAAGAGAGGAGTGGTCCTTGCAAGAAATTATTCGCTTATATGAGTTTTTTGAAGTGGATACAATTTTAATAGAGGGCTATAAAAAAGAGAGCTATCCGAAAGTAGTGTTACTTCGTTCTGCGGAAGACGTTGAACTTTTACATAAAGTAGAAAATATAGTAGCGGTTATTACGTGGCATGATGCACCTGCAAACTTACGAGAAGAATATAAAGTATTTCATATAACAGAAGAAGAGTTGTATATAGACTGGTTTATACAAACGGTAAGGAGTACGAAATGACAAATACGTATTATAAAGTAATTGATACAGAAATCTCGATTGAAGAGGTAGCAAAGAAGGTTATTCGCCGCGAATGCGGTGCTGTTACAACATTTATTGGAACGGTTAGGGAGTTTACGAAAGGGCGGCGTACATTATACTTAGAATACGTCGCTTACAAAACGATGGCAGAAAAGATGCTAGAGAAAATTGGTTCAGAAGTGAAAGAGAAGTGGCCAGGTACACACGTTGCAATTACACATCGCATCGGTACACTGCAAATTTCTGATATCGCGGTTGTTGTTGCTGTTTCAACACCGCATCGTAAAGCAGCCTATGAGGCGAATGAATACATTATGGAACGCATAAAACAAATTGTTCCAATTTGGAAAAAGGAGTTTTGGGAAGATGGAGACTCATGGATTGGTGATCAATTAGAAAAAACGCCATATCCGGCAGGGGAGCCTGGGAAGGAGCTGTAAGTATGATTCGAGTATTATTATTTGCGCACTTGCAAGAGGAAGCAGGAACAAGTGAATTACAAATAGAGAAAGAAAATATTACGGTTGCAGAGTTAAAAGATGTTGTTGCTAAAGAATATAATGTACCAGTGACAGCATCAACTATGGTTGCGATTAATGAAGAATACGTAAATGAAGATGACACGATCCGAGATGGTGATGTTGTTGCACTAATCCCACCAGTGAGCGGTGGTTAATATTGGATTCATTCAAACGACTTTCCTACATAGGGAAGTCGTTTTTTTATGGAAGTTTTGCGAACACTAACTTATAGAACAAGGAGGGTGTTATGAAAAAAATATGTGTAGTTATTACAACGCTATGTGCAATCTTTTTCTCTTCTCCAAGTGATTCTTTCGCGAAAGAATCGAGGGAGCAGCTGTTAGAAAGTGCATTATCAAATAGGTACTATTCAGTTATTAGACAAGTGACAGAAGATCAATATGAATGTGCTTCCGTTATAAATATAAAGCGTCTCGGCAAGAACGGTGAGTTCGTTCCTAGATTTGAAATTACGCTACAATTTCTTACGTTCCAAGGTGCACATAATCCGCCGAATGATAAAGTTACACTTATTTTGGAAGATTATTTAGATCACGTAAAAATAAAGAAGGTGGAGCGAGAAAAGAATGTTTCTGGTGCTATTGCAGAAAAAGTTTGTGAACGGGAAAAAGAAAAGATAAAAGCTCACTCTAATGATTCAGAGTGATCACCTATGAAATTTAGTAAAGAAAGGTAATGAGCGATGGACATACTTTTAGCGATTTTACCGGCTATATTTTGGGGAAGTATTGTGCTATTTAACGTGAAACTGGGCGGAGGACCGTATAGTCAAACGCTCGGTACAACGTTTGGTGCACTTATTTTCTCAATTGTTGTTTATATTTTTATGAAGCCCGTATTGACTCCTACTATTATCGGAGTTGGAATTGTGTCAGGTTTATTTTGGGCACTTGGTCAGGCGAATCAATTAAAAAGTATTGATTTAATGGGCGTTTCGAGAACGATGCCCATTTCAACAGGACTGCAATTAGTTGCGACGACTTTATTTGGAGTCATCGTATTTCATGAGTGGTCCACGACTATATCAGTCGTCCTTGGTGTTTTGGCTCTCGTTTGTATTATTATCGGTGTTATTTTAACATCACTTCAAAGTGAAGAAGAAAAGAGTGCAGAGCAGGCGGGGAATTTTAAAAGGGGCATTATCATTTTATTGATTTCAACAGTCGGTTATTTAGTTTACGTAGTAGTGATTAGACTATTTAACGTAGATGGTTGGTCAGCTTTATTGCCACAAGCAGTTGGTATGGTGTTAGGGGGCATTTTGCTTACGTTTAAACATCATCCATTTAATAAATATGCACTAAGAAATATTATCCCAGGATTAATTTGGGCAGCTGGAAATATGTTTTTATTCATTTCGCAGCCGCGTGTTGGAGTGGCAACAAGTTTTTCGCTATCGCAAATGGGAATTATTATTTCAACGCTTGGCGGGATTCTTATATTAGGTGAAAGAAAAACGAAACGCCAATTAACGGGGATTGTTGTCGGTATCGTTTTTATTATCGCAGCCGGAATAATGTTAGGTGTTGCAAAAAATTAAAGGGGGTATTGAAATGTATAGTGATTTAGCAGGAAAAGTTGTCGTTATTACAGGATCAGCAACTGGTCTTGGAAGAGCGATGGGAGTACGGTTTGCTAAGGAGAAAGCAAAAGTAGTAATTAACTATCGCTCACGAGAGTCAGAAGCGCATGATGTATTAGAAGAAATAAAAAAAGTAGGCGGAGAAGCGATTGCTGTAAAAGGTGATGTGACAGTTGAATCTGATGTTGTGAACCTCATTCAATCTGCTGTGAAAGAGTTTGGTACGCTTGACGTTATGATTAATAATGCAGGGATAGAAAACGCGGTCCCGTCGCATGAAATGCCGTTAGAGGATTGGAATAAAGTAATCAATACAAATTTAACAGGTGCTTTTTTAGGAAGCCGTGAAGCGATTAAATATTTTGTAGAACATGATATTAAAGGTTCTGTTATTAATATGTCGAGTGTTCATGAGAAAATTCCGTGGCCACTATTCGTGCACTATGCGGCGAGTAAGGGTGGTATTAAACTGATGACAGAAACGTTAGCGTTAGAATATGCACCAAAAGGTATTCGAGTAAATAATATTGGGCCAGGTGCAATAAATACGCCAATTAATGCAGAAAAGTTTGCTGATCCTAAAAAACGTGCTGACGTAGAAAGTATGATACCGATGGGCTACATTGGAAAGCCGGAAGAAATTGCAGCAGTCGCAACGTGGCTTGCTTCCTCAGAAGCGAGTTACGTAACTGGAATTACGTTATTTGCAGATGGTGGAATGACTTTATACCCGTCGTTTCAAGCAGGTCGCGGGTAATATAAAAGGACAAAGAGGTTTATCTCTTTGTCCTTTTTTCTGCAAAAAAAAATAGCGGTCGGCTATTTTAAATTTAATGATTAATTGTATCTTGAAGAAATTCTGTTGCTTGATGTTCAGAAACATTTTGCACAAGTGCAACTTCGCTAATCATCATTTTGCGTGCATTATCTAGCATTTGTTTTTCGCTCGCATTTAATGCTCTCTCTTTATTACGGCGAAGTAAATCGCGAACAACTTCTGCGCTATCTTGCAGATTGCCGTTTTTCATTTTTTCCATATTCATTGTATATCTCTGTTTCCAGGAAAGTGATGTGTCTGATTCCCCGTTTTGAAATTCAAGAAGTATAACATCTAATGTACCTTTATCTACGATATAACGAATACCTGATTTTTGTAATTGATCCATAGGAAGCATTATTTGCATGTCTTTACTAATGATACGTATCACACAATATTGACGTGTTGTTCCTAATATTTCTTTCTCTTCAATGGCTTCGATGACTCCTGCGCCGTTCATTGGATAAACGATTTTATCGCCAATTTGAAACAAATCATCCACCTCCATATGTGGTAACCACTTTTAATGATAGCACAAGTGAGTGAAAATGTCAAATTTTATATAATACCATAATGTTGATATTATAGTCAATAAGTAAAAACTCTTTTTTTTTTATATATTTTTTTGCTCTTATTTATTGATGATTTTTTGAAAAATAGTACAGACGAAGAAAGAAGGCATATCCACTTATTTTTAAGCATAAAATGTAAAATCGTTAATACAATATACCTAAATCCGTTCTTTGCAAGGGAGGGAGAGAAGGTGGGGCGCACAATAAGAATTGATATTACAAATAAAGTTGTAGCTAAATTTAGACCGGATTATTTGGAATTATATACGAGTAAATTTATGATAGGTAAGTTTTATGTCTATACTGAAGGTAAACAATATGTGTTAGAAGACGGATATATATATGAAGACGGAAAATTTTATCGCATCATAGATACGCACCGTGGCAATAATCAAGCGGCGGAGGGCTGCGATCTAGGATGGTGTTAACATGATTCGTGTGAAAGTGTTTGATGAAAGTCACGAAAAAGACTTAGAAGACGCTGTAAATGTTTTTTTGAAAAAGATTGATGATAGTAATTTTGTAGATATTAAGTACCAAGTCGGTGTTTCCATTAATGATGACGAAAACCAAATTTATTGTTTTTCAGCAATGATCGTTTATAAAGCATAAAAAAGAGCTGGGTGAGCCAGCTCTTTTTTATGTTTTATGTTGGGACAACATGTGTCGGTAATACGTTCATAATAGATTGAGTTGTGCCTAATTTCTTTTTCGCTAAAAGAGGCTCCCCTGTTTCATGGTTTTGGGCATCTGTACACATACCAAGGTGATAACGATCACCTAAAAATGGATCGATATAAAAACCGTTTTTGAATACTTTATCATTCGGATGTTTTTCATGGTGAATGTCAGAGCAGTTAATGCAATAGAACATAGCTTTCATCCCGATACGATAAACTTAACTAAATCTATATAATTCAATCAAATTTACACAAGTTAGTGCTTCATCGTGTTCTCGCAGCCCCAAAGGGACGAGGGGTATAACACTCCACACGAGGCAGTATCGTTACCTCCTATTATCAAGCATTTATTTTACCCATCTTGATAAATTTACCGCAGCATTTAAATCTCTATCGTGGTGGCTATTGCACCCAACACAACGCCACTCACGTATTTTTAAACTCCACTGTCCTTCTGGTTGAACTGAATGGTCGTATTTAACTCCGCAACATGAGCAAATCTTACTTGAGGCGAACCATTTATCAGCTTTTACATACGCAATGCCGTACTTCTCACACTTGTATGATAAACATTGAAAGAAGAAGTTTAATTTTTGAAATGAAAATGCTTTCGATAGTTTTTTGTTTTTTAACAGGTTTGAGATAGATAAGTCTTCCACAACAATCCTCATTGGTTTGGTTTTCACCAATTTAGCTGTTGCTTGATGGATATGGTTATTTCGGATATTCGTAATTTTCCTAGATAACCGCAGGTGCTCAGTTTTAGCTTTTTCATATCCGGCAGATTGAATTTTTACACCTTTTTTTAATCTCCTAGACATATCTCTTTGAGCTGACTTTTTCCTTTTCAAAAGTTTTTTAACCTTAGCATCTTTGTTTATATTTCGTTCTTTTATACCACTAGAAGCTACAAAAAGCTCTTTTAAACCAACATCCACACCAATCGACTCATTCGTTAATTCTTGTGATTCAAAGTCTTCTTGGAATCCTACACTCATCCACCAGTGACGACCATCAAAGGTAACTCTTGGATTTGATGGTTTTTTATTTCTTGGTAGTTGCTGGCTTGTTTTCACTTCTCCAATAGACTGAATATGAACTACTTTCTTTCCTATAACCAGTCTTTCATAATTGGCATAAAATCCTTGAATTAAATCTTTTTTGGATTTATAAGAAGTGTGATAACCATTTTTGTACTTTTTGAACGAATGTTTTCTCGCCTTATCAAAATCTTTTGAAGCCTGTTTAGGAACTTGTGCGTTGATGTCATTTAACCACTCATATCTCTTTCGCTTCTTGATCTTTGTAAATCGTTTCTGTAAAGCTAACTGTGAAACAGATTTTCCAAATAGCTTATAATATCTATCACTCATTCTATTACAATAGTTATAAGCGAATCTTGCAGCACCGGCATGGTTTCTAAGCACTTGTTCTTGTTCAGGCGTTGGAATCAGTCTGACTTTCTTCGCTAATATCATCAGAATGTAACTCCTTTAATGAAAGATTTGTTCTTCTGAATAGTAGCGTGTTCCACCAGCATTCTCCTGAGACTACTCGGATGCAAACCTGTTAATTCTGATACTTGACTAACTCGTGAAAATTTCATTATTATTCTCACCCCATTGAACTAAACATAGAACGTACGTTCGATAGATTCAATGAGGTTTGATAGATTTAATTAAATGTATCTCGTTCAACTAAGGGCGCAATTCCTTAGCCAGTTCTCTTATGAACTTCTCATGTTTTCACATGAGCGCAGACTATATGTTTATCTCTTTAGAGATAGAGGATTTTTCCACCACCATAGGCTTGTGGTGTACTCTCGTCAGTTATAC
>NZ_QORZ01000050.1:0-4376 GCF_008368785.1 Bacillus sp. AY3-1
ATATATAAATACATAGTAAGTTGAATTTAAAAAAAGATGCTATCTTCTAGCATCTTTTTTTCTTTAAGAGGAAATATCATTGATACTTATAATATTTAAAATTCAAATGTGGGCATATAAATAAGGGAAAAGGAGATAATATCTAACAAATTATAATTGGAAATGGTATTTTAGGTCAGAAATGTTTTTATACTAACTAGCTTATTGGTACTAAATAAGCATAATGTCTCGCTTTTCTGCTCTTTAATCTTATATTTATTTTTTATTAAGTACATACCGTTCTTTAGAAATCTCAATCTTAGCAGAGTATATAAAGTGGGTGATAAAAATGTGGAACATAATTACTTCTTATCTTCCAGATTGGAAAGTCTTTGTACAAGCTTTTATCTTGTTTTTAATTCCGTATACTATCTCAAGATTTTTTCATTGGGTCCGTATGTCAGAGAAAGAGTGGGAAGAATGAGTTGGTGGAAGTCAAGAGACAAACAAGTGAAAAAAGAGCATAAACCTTCTCAAAATGCAACCGTTCATTTCACGAATGATTTTGCTTCTAACTTAGAACTTATAAAGCAACAAATCGGGCATAATTCTGATGTTCGCTTTCGGAAGTTTAATATTGGACGCACAGATATTCAGGCTGGAATCATTTTTGTTGATGGTCTATCAGATAAAGAGATAATTGACAAACATATTATGAAATTACTAATGGATGATTTTTCTGAAGAATATAAAAATGAATCTTCTTATGTGGAGGGGACTGTTTCAAAAGAATATATTAAAAATAAAGTTCTTACAATTAGTGAAGTAGCAGAAGTCCATTACATAAAAGATTTGATATCCAAAGTATTGATAGGTTCAACAGCTCTTTTAATTGATGGTTTAGCAGATGTGTTTATTCTTGGTACAACAAAAGCAAATAAACGAAACATTGAAGAACCAGTATCGGAGGCATTAGTCAGAGGTCCACGGGTGGGTTTTACTGAAGTATTAAGTGATAATACCTCACTTTTGCGACGACATTGTGCGGATGAGAACTTATCATTAGTAAAGCTACCAGTAGGAGAACGTGCAAAGAAAGAGCTAGTTGTCGCATTTATTAAAGATCTTGCTAGTACAGAATTGGTGGAAGAAATAAGAAATAGAATTCAGAAAATTGATATAGACAGTGTACTCGAATCTGGTTATATAGAGCAACTCATTGAAGATAATTATCTCAGTCCTTTTCCGCAGATTCAAAATACAGAACGACCTGATCGTGTTATTAGTGCTTTGATGGAAGGCCGAGTAGCGATTTTGTTAGATGGAACACCATTTGTTTTGATTGCTCCAGTTACATTTAGTATGCTGCTGCAATCACCAGAAGATTATTATGAACGGTGGATTCCTGGTACGCTTCTCCGCTTATTACGCTTCATGACAGCTTTTGTTTCATTATTTGCTCCAGCACTGTATATTTCTTTTATTTCATTTCATCCAGGACTAATTCCCACCAAGCTAGCTATTTCTATTATCGGATCGCGAGAAGGAGTTCCTTTTCCTGCTTTAATAGAAGCGTTGATTATGGAAGTAGCTATCGAAGTTTTACGAGAAGCAGGTTTACGTCTGCCTAAACCAATTGGACCTGCAATGGGAATTGTGGGCGGATTAATAATTGGTCAGGCTGCCGTAGAAGCAGGAATCGTTAGCCCAATAATGGTTATTGTTGTTGCGGTAACAGCTATTTCTTCTTTTACTATCCCACAATATAGTGTGGGAATTACGTTACGCATTCTTCGTTTTGTAGCTATGTTTTGTGCTGCGATATTTGGCTTGTATGGAGTTATTCTCTTCTTTCTTTTACTTTGCAGTCATTTAGTGAAACTGAAAAGTTTTGGCGTTCCTTATACGAGCCCTGCTGTTCCGTATCGATTTAGTGACTGGAAAGATTTTATGGTTCGCATGCCATTAAAAATAATGAGGCGTCGACCAAAAATAATGCATACAAAAAAAACGATCCGCAAAAGGTAGCTGATGACGAAAGGAAGTGGCCTTCAGTGATTACTAAACCTCAAGACCGAATAACAACTTCGCAAGCAGTTGTTATTATTGTAAATTACATACTTGGAACAGGGATTCTCACTCTGCCCAGAGCATCTGTGGAAAAAGTGAAAACACCAGATGTATGGCTAAGTGTGATATTAGGTGGAATACTCGCAATGGTTTCAGGAGTAATCATGGTCAAATTAAGTCAACAATTTCCAGAAAAAACCTTTTATCAATACAGTCAAGAAATTGTAGGGAAATGGATAGGCAGATTACTTAGTTTACTTATTATAGGTTATTTTCTTACAACCTCAGCTTTTCAAATTCGTTCAATGGCAGAAGTAATAAGCTTTTTTTTGCTCGAAGGAACTCCTACATGGGCTATTATTATGCCTTTTATGTGGATAGGTCTCTATTTGATTATGAGTGGTATTAACTCAATTGCACGGATGTTTGAAATAATATTTCCTATTACTGTTTTTATTTTTTTACTCATTTCCTTTATGAGTATCGGAATATTTGAGATAGATAATCTCCGTCCCGTATTGGGTTTTGGGATTAAACCAGTGTTAGATGGGATAAAAACAACGTCTCTCGCATATACAGGTCCTGAAATTATGCTAATTCTTTTGGTATTTATGGAACAACCAAATAAAGCAGTAAAAGCCATTCTAGTTGGAATTTCAATTCCGTTAATCTTTTATGTAATAACTGTTGTAATAGTCATTGGTGCCTTATCGATTGACGGAGTTGTAACAAGAACATGGCCGACAATTGACCTTATGCGCAGTTTTGAAATTTCTGGTTTGATATTTGAACGTTTTGAGTCTTTATTACTTGTAATATGGATTATGCAAATATTTGCTACCTATACGATTAGTTATTATGCAGCTGCCTTAGGGTTAGCGCAACTCTTTAAAAAGAGTATTCATCTGTTTATTTTTGCTTTGATTCCAATTATTTATATTATAGCTATGACTTCGAAAAATATAAATCATTTGCTTAAATTGGGGGAGATGCTCGGTAATGCGGCTTTATTTTTATTTGGTTTACTGCCACTGCTCCTTTTCCTTCTCCTTCTTATTATTAAGCGATTAAAAGGAGGAGTAGCATGAAAAATAGATTTAATTGTATACGGTTCTATTTGGCTTTGTTATCGATGCTGGTGCTCCTATTTTTAACAGGATGTTGGAGCAGTAAAGAAATAGAAGAGTTGAGTTTAACTGCAGGTATAGCACTAGATAAAGGGAAGGATTCAACAATTGAGAAAGAGGATGAGGAAGGAGGGTATCCAAAAAGAAACCTTATAACAGCTACTTATCAAATTGTTAGTTCGCAAGCGCAAAGTAAAGGAAATGGACAACAAAAACGTTATATAAATGTTTCTGAGACCGGTGACTCCATTCATCAAATTGTTCGTGAGTTTTCATTGAAAAGAGAAAGCACAATGTTCAGTCCACATTTAAAAAACATTGTTATTAGTGATAGTCTTTTACATACATACAGTTTAGAACAATTACTTGAACAGTATCTCCGTGACAATGAGGTTCGGCTTAGCTGTATGATCTTAATTAGCAAGGGTCTAGCGAGGGAGGTACTGGAATCAAAAAAAAACGGAGAAATCCCAGCATTTCGTTTGTCTGGAATTGCAGATAATCGAAATAGAACAACAAGGATTTTACCTCCTATATCGCTCGCTAAATTAGGAGGAAAGATGCGGTCAGGATCCAGTTTTCTTTTACAAAATGTGATCTCGATAAATGGGGAAACAAAATTTGCAGGAGCTGCTGTAATTAAAGGGAAGACAAAAAAGTTGATGGGCTTTTTAAATGAACAGGAATTGGAAGGATTAGTATGGATAAACGGAAAAAGGAATGGTGGTGTGGTAAAAACTTTTGATAAAGAATCAAAGAAACTCATTATATACGAAATAAAGTCAATAAAAAGTAAAATCATACCACATGTTAACGGAGATAAGATTTCTTTTGATGTAAACATTGAGTCAGAAGGGCGTTTGTCTGAAAATTGGATGCAATCAGGAAAAGATTTTGAAAATGAATTTTTAAAAAGGGAAGAAAAAGCTGTTGAAAAAGAAGTAAAGCACTTGATACATCATGTTACAGAAAAAATGCAAAAAAAATATCAAGTCGATATTGCAGGCTTTGGCAACCAATTAAGAATTAAAAACCCAAGAACATGGGAGGAAGTCAAAAAAGATTGGGATCGAACATTTAGTAAGGTACCGATTAAATATCATGTAAATGTAACTATACAAGATTATGGGGCGTCAAGTTTGAAAAGGTAAGACGTCTGAATTGACATTATATTTACACCAAAACAAAAAGTTACAAAAA
>NZ_QORZ01000051.1:0-630 GCF_008368785.1 Bacillus sp. AY3-1
CAAATCCTGTCTTCCCGATATTCCCAAAAACATGGGGCCTTAGCTCAGCTGGGAGAGCGCCTGCCTTGCACGCAGGAGGTCAGCGGTTCGATCCCGCTAGGCTCCACTTTATTTATTATATGTCTCGGAGGTATACCCAAGTTCGGCTGAAGGGATCGGTCTTGAAAACCGACAGGCGGTGAGAATCGCGCGGGGGTTCGAATCCCTCTACCTCCTCCATTTTCTTTTTAAATGGTTTAGATACATATAATAATAAAATTTTTATTTTTCCTTCATGGAGGTATACCCAAGTTCGGCTGAAGGGATCGGTCTTGAAAACCGACAGGCGGCGAGAGTCGCGCGGGGGTTCGAATCCCTCTACCTCCTCCATTTTTAAAAAAACATTATATTGTCGCGGGGTGGAGCAGCACGGTAGCTCGTCGGGCTCATAACCCGAAGGTCGCAGGTTCAAATCCTGTCCCCGCAACCAAATGGTCCCGTGGTGTAGTGGTTAACATGCCTGCCTGTCACGCAGGAGATCGCCGGTTCGACCCCGGTCGGGACCGCCATTTATGTTGGCTCGGTAGCTCAGTCGGTAGAGCAGAGGACTGAAAATCCTCGTGTCGGCGGTTCGATTCCGTCCCGAGCCAC
>NZ_QORZ01000052.1:0-1654 GCF_008368785.1 Bacillus sp. AY3-1
AAATAATTTTATGATAAAATCTTTTACATAATGAAATAAAGGGGCAGTATTCTATGGGGTATTTTTCAAATGGTTTATTAGTTTTGTTTGTTCTTATCGTCTGTAGCTGTATGATTTTTGGTTGATAATATAATAATAGATTTTTATAAAAGAAGTTAACTGAGGTGAGGTTAACTTCTTTTTATTTTATGTTGAGTAGGAATTTTATTATTTTTATGGAAGTTTATTTAATTTAATTTAATTTCATATTAATAAGGGGAATTTTATAAAATACAAACAAAGGAATAAGGAGTATTTACATGAATAATAGAATAAATTACACAATTAAACACCCAACAGATTTCAATGGATTATTAAGCTTATATGAATCTTTAGAATGGAATTCTCTTAATTTAACGCTGAATGAATTGGAACAAATGTGTAAACAAAGTTGGTATGTAATTTATGCTTTTGATGATAAAGAGTTAGTGGGGATGGGGCGTATTATATCAGATGGCTTAATAACAGGCGTTATTTGTGGTGTTTGTGTATTGCCAGAGTATCAGTCCATTGGTATTGGAAAAGAAATCGTAGAACGATTAATCCAGCACTGTGAACAAAACAAGGTTATTCCCCAACTTATGTGTGTAGAAAAATTGCAATCTTATTATGAATCTATAGGGTTTGAGGCATTCTCTATTGGGATGACAAAACCTATTAAAAGATAGTGTGGCTTTATATTTTCGGTGTAGTTGTGCATATTTTCAAACTTCATCATAAAGGAGACGGACTATATGGAGATTGCTAAAGGGGTAGAAATGTTACAACTTGAGTTTCAAGAATTTATCCCGCTTAAATGGGCAGTAAGACCCCCAATTCAACGAAAGCAAAGAATTTAGGTGGGGGATCAACTGCCCATAAAAAAGTCCGATTGGTTCAACTAATAATCAGTTGGGGATGAAGAAAACCCCCACTGATTAAAGTTTCACTTTATTATTCACCCAATTCTTTTATGGGATGATGAAATGGCAGTGTTAATAGATACTGGTTTCCCTGGACAATTTGAAGACATACAAGTAGAGATGGAAAGAGTAGGGATACCCGTTGATAAGCTAAATGTTTTGATTTTAACGCATCAGGATATAGATCATATAGGTAGCCTTCCTGATTTGTTGGAGAATGGTGTAAGCGATATTAAAGTTTATGCGCACGAGCTAGATAAGCCATATATTGAGGGAGAGTTACCTTTATTGAAAGATGGAAATGTAGAGAATCCACCAAAAGGAAAAGTTAGTAATACGGTGATAGATGGGCAAGAACTTCCGTATTGCGGCGGGATACAAATTCTACATACCCCAGGACACACTCCAGGTCATATTAGTTTATATTTGAAACAAAGTAAAACCCTTATTGCAGGAGACTCGATGTATAGCGTGAATGGAAAGTTAGGAGGAATTCACGCCCCAACAACTTTAAATGTTAAGGAAGCACAGCAGTCTTTGAAGAGGTATTCAAATCTTGATATTGAATCGGTAGTTTGTTACCATGGAGGATTAAGTAAGGAGAATATAAAGATTCAAATTCAAAATTTGTAAAAGTTGAAGAGGAATTTTTTGTTAAACTGTGCTGAAGTATAATCTAATTAATAGTAAATAAATAAAAGAGCATGTTTGAA
>NZ_QORZ01000053.1:0-358 GCF_008368785.1 Bacillus sp. AY3-1
ATGAATATCATTCCAACTTTCTTTAGCGGCTTTTAAATCATCCGGTATTAAAGAGAATTTGTGGTCTTGCATAGAATCGATATTATCCAGTAAATCTGTATAATTTGCGCCCATTGTATTCCATTGCTTTTGAATATTTGTTAGAGACAATATTGCTTGATCTACAGTCTGGTATAGATATGCCAATGTTTCTTTCGCGTTAGTAAGCGAAAGAACTGCTTGATTAGCACGATCCGCTTTCATACTTAATTCTCCTTAGAAATTTCGTTATAGGAGTCCATATGCTTAGATGCCGTGACACCAGCCGCAGTTCCTAGACCGATACCAGCTGCTCCAAGAGCTGAAAGTCCACCAACAA
>NZ_QORZ01000053.1:447-1102 GCF_008368785.1 Bacillus sp. AY3-1
TGTTAGAGACAATATTGCTTGATCTACAGTCTGGTATAGATATGCCAATGTTTCTTTCGCGTTAGTAAGCGAAAGAACTGCTTGATTAGCACGATCCGCTTTCATACTTAATTCTCCGATTTTGTTAGAAATTTCGTTATAGGAGTCCATATGCTTAGATGCCGTGACACCAGCCGCAGTTCCTAGACCGATACCAGCTGCTCCAAGAGCTGAAAGTCCACCAACAACAGCCGGTGTTGCTGTACCACCAGTTACAACAATTACAACCGCTCCTCCAATAGCTGCAATAACTAAAATAGCTGCTCCCTTGACCTGCTAATATTGCAGTTAATCCACCTTTCCCATCTGGACCACCAACATTATTTTTAAAATCTGTAGAATTTTGATATAGTTTCCCTTTGAAGTCTTGTAGCATCTTAATTACATCTGTAACCTCTTTTGAATTTGTATTAATTGTAGTAATTAAATCATTTATGCCCTCTTTTAGACCTGCCTTATCTTTCTTTTGTACAGTATCTACTAAAGTGTCGTAATAATTTTGAAATTGTTCATCGTAATTTACAATATTACGAGCTGTTTTTTGAATCTGTGGCTTTGCTGTATCTAACCAATAATTCGCATTGATTCGTGACAGTTCTTGATTAAGGTGAATATT
>NZ_QORZ01000053.1:1192-1785 GCF_008368785.1 Bacillus sp. AY3-1
GCATTGATTCGTGACAGTTCTTGATTAAGGTGAATATTTTTGAGCAACTCTCCTCCTTCTGATCCTAAATCGATATTAGATAAATTTACATTCGGTTGCTTAATCATTGTTTTTGCGTACAAGTCCATTACAAGAATATGAGACCCTGTTTCAGCCAATGCTTTCTTCAGTCCCTCAGGACCTAAAGCATAATTGCCTACTTTTTGTTCTTGAGCGGTCGTTACTTGTGCAAATGCATGAATAGTGTTACCAGTAGTAGCAGTTATAACCGTTGCGCTAAAGTTAGCACTTTGAATGGGAATTTTTTCATCACTTTTCTCCTTCTTTCGCGCATAATTGCCTACTTTTTGTTCTTGAGCGGTCGTTACTTGTGCAAATGCATGAATAGTGTTACCAGTAGTAGCAGTTATAACCGTTGCCAGCGTGGCTAAAGTTAGCACTTTGAATGGGAATTTTTTCATCACTTTTCTCCTTCTTTCGCTAGATTCTTATAATCTTTATAGTTTTTTTCAAAAACGCAATATCAAAATTTATATACCTGCTCTTCAAGGTAACTTATTACATTTTTTAATTGTCTTAATGTATCTTTTTGA
>NZ_QORZ01000054.1:0-752 GCF_008368785.1 Bacillus sp. AY3-1
TATATTTGTATAATGTTTTTGGCTCGTGTTTTTACTTAACAGTTAAATTATTGAGTACAATCGACAAAATTTTGCTATTTACGCATTAAAAATTTAATGTTTTAATGAACAACATAACTGGTATGACCAGAGAGAAAGGAGAAGATTACGCTAATAGGAGTATAGCGAAGTTGTAAGTAACATTATGTCGAAAATAATTTTCCTAATAATCAGTTAATTAACGAGAGACCTAGAATCTCAAAAGGATCAAGTTTGTAATAAAAGTGTTCTAAGTTTTTGCATAACAAAAGTGAATTTATTCCGCAATAAAAGTATAAGCAATGTACAGTATAAGTTCATCTTTTGTAGTCTTGTAAGGCTCTTGCTGACAAAACTAAGAGACATATTATGTAATTGATATTAAACAAGGTCAAAACAGGATTAACTGTAAGCGTTGGTTTATCTATCCTCGCAGCTCTGTAAGTTAAACCGCAACTCTATGGGAGAATTAATATTTTACTACCCATTGGGTGTCTAATTCAAATATAGCTGATGAATTTTTATTGTTTATTTTTGAAAAATAGAGTATCTAAATGAGAGATGAGTAAAATTCTTACATCCTATTAGAAGTAAAAAATAAGGATAACACCCTATCTGAAAGACTTCTCTTTCCTCATCCGTGTACAAAGAGAGAGCCTAGCGCTAGGTCGTACAAGTTATATGAATCAAGTTATAGAAAAAAATGGTAAAGGAGTGTACGGAATGAAGAATAA
>NZ_QORZ01000055.1:0-1827 GCF_008368785.1 Bacillus sp. AY3-1
CTCCTAAGCAAGCCCCAAGTGATAACGCCCACCATAGTACTTCGATTTGCGGAGAGTCGACAGATAGTCCGAGTCCTGTAGCTAAATCTTGAATAAGCGGAATCATTGTTGCGACAAAGGGGATATTGTCAATTGTCGCAGATGCGATGCCTGATACCCATAAAATAAGTATCGCAGCGAAACCGATATCACCATTCGTTACGTCGAGTACTTCTTTTGCGAGTGAAGAAATAAGTCCGATATCAATTAATCCGCCAACGAGAACGAATAGTCCAGCAAAGAAGAAAATGGTTACCCATTCAACGTGGGCAAATACATCTTCAATATCATGTTCTTTCACGCCGATTAGCATAAGAAGTGTAGCACCTGTCATCGCGATAACCGCAGCGTCTACATGAATAATCGAATGAAGTACAAAGCCTAAAATGGTTAGTCCTAAAATTGAAATGGATTTTAAAAGGAGGCTTTGATCTTTAATATAATCTTTTTCGTTCAATGCCATTAATATTTTAATTTGCTCAGGTGTTGTTTTTAGTTTGTTGCGATACATGAAGTAAATAATACCAAGTGTAACGATAGAGATAATGATTACGATTGGAGCTAAGTTTAGTAAAAAGGCATTAAAGTCTAAATGCTTATTTGCTGATCCGATCATAATGTTCGGTGGGTCACCGATTAATGTTGCTGTTCCACCTATATTTGAAAATAGTACTTCTGAAATCAAATAAGGAACAGGGTTTACTTTTAAAATACGTGTAATGGACAGTGTAACAGGAACGATTAGTAGAACGGTCGTTACGTTGTCCAAAAAGGCAGAACCGACAGCAGTTAATAGGGATAGTAATAATAAAATGCGGATTGGTTTTCCACCAGCTGCCTTCGCTGCTTTAATGGCCACAAATTCAAATACGCCTGATTGACTCGTAATATGTACGAGAATCATCATCCCAATTAAAAGGGTAATCGTTTCCCATTGAATATGTGATGTGAAAGCAGTATGTAAATCTACAACTCCAAAAATAATCATAATAGCAGCGCCGAATAGTGCGATTACAGCACGATTCAATTTCTCAGAAATAATAAATCCGTACGTGATTAAAAATACGGCAATTGCAAAATAATATTGCCAATTTGCTACTTCATGTGCTGATTGTTCCAATCATGTCACCTTCTTTAAAGTATGTATTCAATTGTCAAAATGTATCTCGCTGCATAAATACGGGATAAAATATATTGTAGCAAATTCAAAAAAGAAAGAAAACTATTTAACAAAGTGAAGGAAAAAATATATTTTTTACATATCATATAAAAAATATAAAAAACACAGTACAAATTATTAGGAAAAGTGGGCGTTGTCCTCTAATATAGAGATAGCAATTTACATTATTTTTGCGTAAAATGGTTTAAAGAGGTGAATTCCGATGGAAATAGTAAAAGATAGTTCTCTTATTCAAAATGAAATTGAACGTTTTGTAAATAAAGATGTATATATTCATTTAGAAACAACGAACGGAGCGTATGCGTCACACTTTAACGAAAAGATGATGACAGTTGGAGCATTCATTCGAAATGCAATTATTCGCTTTGAACGTGGGAAGATTACTGGAACAAATCCATACCGAGTTGGTTTAAAAATGGATCATGGCTGGGTATATGCAGAAGGTATTACGCACTGGGAAGTAGACGATAAAGAGCGTTTATTACTTGCAGGGCACGATAATCAAGGTCGCTTAGCAGTTGCACTTGAGTTAAGCTTAACGCCATTTAAGTAAGAAGGAGGGAAACTTATGGAGAGACATGTACTTGTTGTATTTCCGCATCCAGATG
>NZ_QORZ01000006.1:0-22396 GCF_008368785.1 Bacillus sp. AY3-1
AAGCTGAAGTTCTCTTATTTCTTAACAAAAAACACCCACAAAAACTCCTCTTACAGTTCCTTACATCTATTTCCTTACTAATTCATTTAGAGCTTTTCACATAACTAATCGCCTGACTCCCCATTTGCATCCATGCCTTTTCAAATGTTCCTCTCGGCACTTTTACATCTAGGCTATCCTCGAGAGGATCCCGAATATATACAAATTCTTCATCGTATCCAATCAGTACTACACAATGTTCATTATACGTAATAGAAACATCTCCGCTATTTGTTTCCCATGTAGTAAATTCATCTTCATCTAATGGCGCAAATGTTGCATTCGTAATCATAACTACTGGTTGTCCTGATTTTACACTCTTATAAATTTCTTCTATACTCTTCCCTGTTAAGTCCACAGCTTTATTAGGTAAATACTTTTTCGCTAATTGAAAAAGTGGTCCGTGATATACACCATATCCAGATTCAGAAAAGGTATAAATATTCCCTACAAATCCTTCATTCGGATTCCCACGTACACCATCGTTCATAAAATCAACTTTCTTTATTTCATTTGCTAATTTCATCTTATCCACTGTAATGCCTGCATATTGTAACATCATCGCTAAGCTAGTCACTTCACAGCCTCTATCTAGCTCTGGTAATTGCTGAATTAAAGGTACATTCGATAAGATGACCTTTTCATCATTATTACTAAACTCTGCTTCTTTTCCGCTTTGTATATTGAAGAATGTTAACTTCTCCACATACTTTGTAATGCCATTTGTATATACATTCCATACTGCTATAGCTAGTAAAGCCATACATATATACCACTTCCATCTCCGTATCACTCTCACGCCCTTTTTAGTTCGTTAAATAAGAATAAAACGCGTCAGCATCCGTGCGAATCACCGGTACAAAATTTAGTTCTTTTCCTTTTTCAGGCTGATCTTTTTTAATTTTTTCTGCTAATTCTTGAACGTTCATATTCGTTTTATCCATATTAAGCTCATCTGCCATTTGTAACACTTTTTGTTCATTAATTTCGCTTAATACTTGATATATATCTTTACCATACAAATCAATATGATATTTTTTTGCTTCTTCCTGCACTTTTTGTTCGTACACTTCTTGCGCTAACGTTTCTATCTCTTTTCCTTTTTGTGAAATACCTAACTTCCCTGCTTCCTCTCTTACTTTCGTTCCATAGATTTCTTCCGCAATGTCTTCTATTTCTTTTCCATTTGTCAAAATGCCTAATTTATCCGCTTCATCGCTAATTTTAATCGTATTAATTTGATTAATTAAATTTACAATCGTTGTATTTTCTATAGATATGCCTAGCTTTAACGCTTCTTGCTTCACTTTTGTTTCATAGATTTCTTCTGAAAGAGTTCCAACGTCTTTTCTTTCAATCGAAATTCCTAACTGTTCAGCTTCTCTTCCTACTTCCG
This sequence comes from Bacillus sp. AY3-1, assembly GCF_008368785.1. NCBI lineage: Bacteria > Bacillati > Bacillota > Bacilli > Caryophanales > Bacillaceae > Bacillus > Bacillus sp. AY3-1. Next base: position 1,436 of record NZ_QORZ01000006.1, read on the forward strand.
TCTCATGAATTTCTTTTTCTAGCGTAATTTGTTCTTTCCCTTCCGTTTCAATACCTAGATTCTCCGCCTTTTCTTCTGTATGCACCGCATGTATCTTCCCATTATTTAATTGTTCGTTACTGGGCTGCGTGTAATTTGTCTTTCCTTTTGATGTTTCAGAAGGAGAGGCACCCCCTAATATGCTTAAGCTCATTACTCCAATAGTGAATACCGTCATCATTTTCTTTTTCAAAATTAATTCCTCCCTCTTACACTTTCTTTTCCATCATTCCCTATACATAATCGAAATAACATTATGATCGATATAATCTGCTCAAATACCTTTTTATAATCGCTTCTTCATAGGGCGAACTTTCTGTATATCATACATGTTATAAATAGTTTCTTAACTTTCCCTTAAAAAAAGACGACCTTTTAAAAACAAGATCGTCTTCTCACTTATATTCTTTGGTTTTTAGGGAAATTCACTTCAAAACAAGTACCCTCTCCCCATTTGCTATCTACTAATATTTTCCCATAATGCTTTTCTACAATCCAAGTTGCGATTGAAAGGCCTAATCCCGCTCCTTCTGACGCACTTCTCGCTTTATCACCTTGATAAAAACGATCAAATAATTTTGGGATGTCCTCATCTTTAACCCCTATCCCGTCATCTTTCACCCGTATACGAATTGAGCTGCTCGTTTGCGTACAATCGATTTGAATATGCCCGCCCCCATTTGTATACTTCATCGCATTATCTAACAATATGACCATCATTTGATGAATTCTCTCTCTATCACCCATAAATGATATGTCATGTTCTACTTTCAATATCATCTCTTTTTCTTGATATGAAGCAATTTCCTTATATGGATCTACTATTTCTTCTAACAATTTATCCATTTCAAATGTTTTCTTATCCATCTCAATTTGATTAGAATCCGAACGTGCTAACAATAATAAGTTAGTTACAAGCTTAGATAACCGTCTACACTCCTTTGAAATCGTAGAAATATCCATCGCTTTTTCTTCTATTGTCGCAGATGGTGACTGGAATAACACATCCGTTTTTGATTGAATAACTGCAAGTGGTGTCCTTAATTCATGTGATGCATCCGAAACGAATTGCTGCTGTTTTTCCCACGAATTTTGAATGGGTATGAGTGCCCTGCCGGCTAAGAAAAAGCCGATGCCTATTGCACATAAACTTCCTACACTACAACCAATAACAAGAATTAAAAATAAAGTATTTAACATTTCTTTTTCAGCTGTTATATCGCGTACAATTTGAACTATTTTTGTATCTTGTTGAAATGCAAACGTTCTAAAATATTGCCCTTGCACTTCTATATCTTGCAAAGTTCCTAATTTCTTTGGAGAAAACTTTTCCAAATTATCTTCAAAGATAAAACGGCGTTTGCCGTTTTCAATACCTATCTCCACTGTGTTTCCAAGCCAAGTTAACTCCGTTATCCTTGGATCCCCAATCGGAGGATATCCCCTAATTTTTTTAGGTAGTTTTTTATCATCTGAATTCTTTCTATGCTGAACGGATTTTCCTATCGATTTATCTACTTCATTATAAATACGATTATATGTGTATGAATAAATGATACTGCCTAATACACCTATCAAGATAATAAATACTAATGAATTCAATATAGTCAATCGAATGCGTGTTTTCTGAAACATGCTTCCCTTTTTCATTGTTCTTTTAATATATATCCAATACCTCGAACAGTTTGAATATCTTTCTGATAACCGAATGGCTCTAATTTTTTACGTAAATGATGTACATACACTTCTACAATTGCTACTGTCGTATCTGAATCAAATCCCCAAACACGATCAAAAATTTGTTCACGCATTAAAATCTTTCCGCTATTTTGAACAAGGTACTCTAGAAGCTCATATTGTTTTAATGTTAACTTCATACTTTGTCCATCTACTTGAACGTTTTTATCTTTTCCGAACAGTTCAATCCCTTTATAACGAATAGTCTGCTTTGTTGTTAAACTACCGCTTCGTCGTAATAAAGCACGAATTCTCGCTTTTAACTCTGGAGCCTGAAATGGCTTAACGATATAGTCATCCCCACCAAAGTCTAAGCCTTTCACGCGATCTTCTAAAGAGTCTCTCGCTGTCAAAAATAGGACTGGTGTTTCAATTTTTTCATCACGTATTTTTTGAATTACTTCAAAACCGTCCATTTCTGGCATCATCACATCAAGTAAAATGGCATCATATATATTTTGTAACGCTAGAAATAATCCATCTTCCCCATTCAATGCTGTATCTACTTCAAATTCATCGCGTAATATTTGGACAATAGACTCTAATAAAGAAGCATTATCTTCTACTACGAGTAAGCGCATATTCTCACCTTCCATCATATTGTTCAATTCTATTTATAATTATATTTTAACGTTTTTCTCAATATAAAATTTGAATGATTTATTATAAAAATTCTTCCTTAAATTTTTCTTAATAAAAAATTGAAAGAAATAAGATTCCCCTTATCTCTTTCAACTTTTTACTACGTATACCTTTTTACTCGGCAATTCTAAACAATTTAACTGGCCACCATATACAGCACCGCCATCAATCCCTATAATACGATTACTCCCAAAATACACGCCGCAATTCTCACTACCATGAAGCGTTTTTGTTTCCGTATGACCAAATACAACAACCTTTTCACCACGATACCCATTATGAAATTCATTACGAATCCACATTAACGTATAGGATTCACATTCCGAAACCTGCTTCAATGGCTCAACACCGGCATGTACAAATATATACTCTTCTGTTTCAATGTAATGATCTAATTCTTGAATAAACTTTACATGTTCCTCTAAAACATGCGATTGTAAAATCGGTTTTTGGAAGGCTTCCTCATTAACCACAATATCTTTTTCTACAAATCCATAGCTGTATAAAGTCTTATCTCCACCATTCCTTTTTACCCAATGATTCCATGAACGTTCTTCATCAGTCGTTAATGCCTTAATCATCATATCTTCATGATTGCCCTTTAGAATGAGGGCTCCCTCTTCTTTTAACTCTTTTACCTTTTCAATTACAGCACGCGCATTTGGACCACGATCTACATAATCTCCCAGTAAAATTAATTGATCCTGTCTTACATCATATTGAGCTTCTTCCAATAACCGTTCGAACTTTTCTATTTCTCCATGAATATCACTAATAACAAGAATTCTTTTCATATTATCCCCTTCTTTCTAAACCACTCTCTTTCTAATTATAGTTCAAAACAACAGAAATTTCTGAATACATGTTCAAAATCACATTTATTACAAATAAAACGATTGTCCTTACAACAATGTAAGTCTCTTGTCATCCAATTCGATAGTTGCAAGTGCTAGATTTCCTTATACTAAAAGTAAGAAATGAAACAAAAAACAAGGAGAGATGAGACATGAAAAAAGTGATGGAAGTTGTAGTAGCGGTGGCAGAGGTTTTCGTAAATGGCAAACAAGTTGCAATGGAGTTAAATAAATAATGAAAAGGACAAGATTCATTCTAGACCCTTTACTCATATAAAAGAGATAAGACTTCTTCATTTTTTTGATCCCTTATCTCCTTGTAAAAAAAGCCGTATCCTTTTTTGGGATACGGCTTTCTTATTGCCATGTTCATTTACACACTTTATTATTCCTAGTTGGTTATAAACAAGTAAAATCTCGGCTTAAATTGTTTTATCCTCCTTATTTACTATACCCTCTCTTCAAACAATTTTTTCAAAACAAAAATCCCATTCAAATACACATTACTGAATCCATCATACTAAATGACTTCTTCATTCTGTCTATCTAAATGAGATTATTTCGTACTTTTTATTTCTTTATCTTGTTATTCCACCGGTTGTGGTTGTGGCTGTACGACTTCATTCGCTCCAGCTAACCTCAACATATTTGCAATATCTTTAAAACCTCTTTTTTCAGCATATTGCAGTGGCGTAATATTTTCCTTATTGGCCATATTTACATCTGCCCCGTGGTCAATAAGCATTTGAATTACTTTCTTATGATTTTCACTACCATTTCCTAATACGATTGCTTCTACTACAGCTGTTCCACCACGATCATTTCTATAGTTCACATCAATATCTGTATGCTCTAATAACTCTTTTACGACCTCTACATGGCCACGTTCAGATGCAGAAATGAGTGCTGTTCCACCTGATTTAGTAGTTTCTTTCGTATTAACCCCCGCATTAATTAGTAGCTTTACAATGTCTGTATATCCTTCTCTACTTGCATAAAGAAATGGATTACTTTGTTTCTCATCTTTCCTTTCAATATTAGCACCTGCACCAATTAATGCTTTAACTGTCTCTACATGATTTTGATACGTTGCTGCAAGGATAGGAGTTTCTCCGTTGTCACCTTCTACGTTTATATTGGCTCCATCTTGAATCAGCTTCATAGCTGTTTCCGTGTCTCCAAGAGTCGCAGAAAGTAGCAACTGTTTGTCCATTAAATTTATACTTTTTTCTTCTTTAGGTTCTTCCTGTTCTTTATGCTTTTCTTTTTTCTTTTCGTTTTTCACATGAACCGGTTTCGATTCTGGCTCCTCTTGCTTATCGCAAGCTACTACCGTCATTAAAAGTCCTAATAACATACATAATAAAATTTTTTGTTTTCTCACAACTACAGCTCCTATGAAAGATAATGTTTTCTTAACCATTCCTCCATCACATACAATAACTCTTCTTGAGTACATTTATCCATAAGCCCTTTATATTCCTTCTTTAATCGGATTATCTTAAAACCTATACTATGTTTCTCAACCTATTGGAATGATGTGCCTGATGGCCTCATCATTAACATTATGAAGCAATTAGTTTAGCACGATTTTACCGCATTTGTATACATTTCTAAAAAGTACATAAAGTGAAACTTTAATCAGTGGGAGGGTTCACCTCACTGATTATTAGTTGAACCAATCGGGCATTTACGGGCTGTTGATCTCCCACCTAACTTCTTTGCTCCTGCCTAATTTTAAGGTGGGAGTTTTACTGCCCGTTAATACGGGGTAAATGATTGCTTTAGGTTACTATATTCCATTGTAACCGTTCTTCTAAAATTTTTACACCTTTTCTATATTTGCACCTGAGTAATACTAAAAAAAGACAACTATATAGTTGTCCTTTTCTATTATTAATGATGTCCACCGTGATTTCCCTTTTTCGGGTTCCCCATCATCTCTTTATTCATTTCCCATTTATGCTCTGCTAGCTCTTTATATGAAAGAACTTTCCCTTTATAGTTAGACACAAAACTCTCTGCATCCTTTTTATTTTCAAATGAAATGACATTATAAGCCATCGGTGTCGTTATTGTTTTATCATATACGTAAGTCGCATCTTCTAACGAAATCCACTCTTTCGAATCATAATCTCGAACAAATTTTTCTTTCGTCTTTTCACCTGGATTAATCTCCATCCATTTATACATACAACCGATATCATCAAACTTTAACGCTTTTCCATTTTCTAAAATGACTTCTGTTGCAAATTGATTATCCATTACCCCAATTTGGCAAATATCACACTTATCATGTTTCTCATCAATTGCTACAGCCTCTGCTTGTTTCTTACCACATCCTACTATTGTAAAGACAAAGAATAAGCATATAGCAAGTGTCACATACTTTGTTCTCATTTTACTTCCTCCCTAACCGTATCTTCCACAAGGAGCATATCAAAAAGTTGTGTGAGATTTGTGAAAAAATAATGTACTTTTTGTAATATAAAGACCAAAAAAGATGTGTAGCCATTTCTACACATCTCTCATCATTCACAACCTGTAATTAATAAATCGTCTTCTAACTTAACTAATAATGTATCTGTATTAATTTGCTGCCCAGCAACTACATTTACTAATCTTATATTTCCACTAATACCGACCGCAACTTTTTCAAGCTCACCGTTATTTTTTCGGATCATCATTAAATTTTCCCACTCATATACGTAAGAAGATTCATTAACAAAAATCTCTTCTACTTTTCCTTCATAAGAACTATAAATCTCTTCCATTCTCGTTTTCATATAAAATCTACTCCCTATTTCACACTTCAATATTTTCATCTTATTCTACCATTCTTACGGAGAGCAGCTTACTTTTTAAAAATTCAAATTAACTACCGTGAACAAAATGACCAAAATAAAAATTATGCTTTTAATGATGTTATTTTTCAAATTATTTACCATTTGAATGAATGCTTTTATGATAAATAAAAAACATTTTTTCTGAATTTTCATTACTTTTTGAAAGCGCAATCATTTTGAGGGGGAGATTACATGTTAGCACTACTTGGATTTGCGATGGTATTTGTCTTTATGTTTTTAATTATGACGAAACGTATGTCAGCACTAGTAGCATTAATATTAATTCCAATTACTTTCGCATTAATTGGCGGTTTTTATGCAAATATGGGACCTATGATGTTAGAAGGAATTCAAAAACTAGCACCTACTGGTATTATGCTTATGTTTGCTATTTTATATTTTGGAATTATGATTGATAGCGGTTTATTCGATCCTGTCATTAGTAGGATTTTGAAATTTGTAAAAGGAGATCCTTTAAAAATTGTTGTTGGTACAGCGATTCTTACTATTATCGTTTCATTAGATGGGGATGGAACAACAACGTATATGATTACGGTTTCCGCAATGTACCCATTATATAAACGCCTTGGAATGAATCCACTTATATTAGCTGGGGTTGTTATGTTAGGAGCAGGAGTGACAAATCTTACACCGTGGGGCGGACCGACAGCTCGGGTTATGAGTGCTCTTGGACTAGACGCATCAGAGCTCTTTACACCACTTATACCTGGAATGATCGCTGGTGCAATTTGGGTCGTTTTCGTTGCTTACTATCTTGGCAAAAAAGAAAGAAAACGATTAGGAATTATGGATGTACAATACTTAAAACAAATGCAAACGATGGATGAGCAAGCTGCCACAGTAGAAGCTGCCGTTCATAAACGCCCTAAACTTCTATGGATTAACTTTTTATTAACTGTTACCTTACTTGTCTGTCTTATACTAGAAGTTATGCCGTTACCTGTTTTATTTACAATCGCTTTCGCCATTGCTGTTATGCTTAACTATCCGAACTTAGAACAACAGAAAGAACGTATTGCTTCTCATGCTGGAAACGTATTAGCGGTTGTTTCTCTCGTATTTGCCGCTGGAATTTTCACTGGTATTTTATCAGGAACAAAAATGGTAGATGCAATGGCTCAAAGTGTAGTTACTCTTATACCTGACGCTCTTGGACCACAACTACCGATTATTACAGCTCTTCTTAGTATGCCGTTCACATTTTTCATGTCCAATGATGCATTTTACTTCGGAGTACTACCTATTTTAACGAAAGCTGCCGCTGCTTACGGAATTAGTGCAGCTGAAATGGGACGCGCTTCATTACTTGGGCAACCTGTTCACTTATTAAGTCCTCTTGTCGCTTCCACTTATTTATTAGTCGGGATGGCAAAAGTTGATTTTGGTGAACATCAACGCTTTACTTTATTGTGGGCAGTTGGAACGACAATGGTAATGTTGATTACTGGCATTGTAATTGGGATTATTCCAATATAAGACGTAAAAAAACAGTAGAAGAAATGTAATTCTCTACTGTTTTTTTGTTATGAAGAAACAAGAAAATACCTTCTTTCTGGTCTCCCTACACTCCCATATATAAGCTCCGCATGAACTTTCTTTCCTGATATTAAATATTCTAAATAACGCCTCGCTGTTGATCTGCTTACACCTACCATTGTACTTAACGTTTCTGCTGTAATTCCTTCTTCATTCACTGTTAACATATGCTTTTTTATTTTTGCTAAAGTTAAAGGGTCTATCCCTTTCGGGGCATATTCTATTTCATTTCCCTTTACGCCTCTTTGAGACCATAGATGTTCTATTTGTTCTATAGATAATTGGTTATTTTTCTTTAACTGCACAAGCTTTTTTTGATAATTTTCCAAACTTGCTTTAAACCGATCAAACATAAGTGGCTTTACGATATAATCTGTTACTCCGCCCCGCAGGGCGTGCCTCACTACATCTGTTTCCGATGCAGCTGTAATCATAATAATATCTGTATCATGCAAATTATGCCTAATATATGTGACAAGTTCCGTTCCTTGCATATCAGGTAAGTACACGTCTAATAAAACGAGTTGTGGCTTCACAAACTCTAGCCATTCTTTCGCTTGTTCTCCAGTCGTTGCTGTTCCAATTACTTTAAATCCCTCAATCTTTTCAGTAAAACGACGATGAATGTCCGCAATTCGAATATCATCTTCTACAATCAATACTTCAATCTCCTCACCCATTACAATTCGCCTCTCTCTTTTGGTAATGCAATAATAAATAATGCACCACCTAAATCCCCTTTTTCGATTGCAATACTTCCATTTAAATCTTCTACTAACTCTTTCACTTTTGCTAATCCATATCCTCGTTTCCCGCCTTCTTTCGTCGAGAAGCCTTTATAAAATATGCTAGTAATGACTTCATCATGAATCCCTTGTCCTGAATCTTCCACTTCAATTACTATCTCTTCTCCAATATCAGTTACAAACATCCTTACCTTCTTATCATTCTCTTCATTTCTTTCAATCGCTTCAAATGCATTCGTAATTAAATTTCCTAAAATAGAAACGACATAATTACTCTCAATGTGCCGGCTTAATTTGTCTAAGCTACTTTCTCGATCTAGCATAAAATCAATCTTCAACTCTCTTGCTCTATTATAGAATCCGATTAAAATCCCACCTAACCACGGATTTTGAATTCGCTTCATAATAAATTGAACAAAATCTTGATATACCGCTGTTTCCTTATGAATAAGCTCTAAAGCATCCTCATATGATTCTAACTGAATAAGACCTGAAAGCGTATACAATAAATTGTTATATTCATGTGTTTGCGCTCGTAATGCCTCTGTATATTGCTTCGTCTGAGATAATTCTGCTGTTAACTGATCCATTTCAGATTTCAAACGTAAGCTCGATACAACGCCAGTTACTTTATTCTTTACTTTAATAGGTAGACGGTTTGCAATCACAGCCTGCCCTTTTATATTTAATTGACGATCAAACTGTTCTTCACCAGTTTGAAATACATCTAGTATTGTTGAATTAGGAATTACATTTAAAATAAATTCTCCAACAATATTTCGTTGTTTATCTAGCGAAAGAATATCATAAGCCGCTTGATTGACTAAACTAATCATGCCATTTTGATCAATAACAATAATCCCTTCACGTACAGATTGAATCACTGTACTATGCTCTTCATATAAAGATGAAATTTCTTCTGGCTCCATCCCAAACATCATTCTTTTTATACTTCCCGCTAAATATATAGAGCCAATTATCCCAATTAAAAGACCTATTATTGTAATCCAAAATACACGCTTTCCATACACTTCTACCGCTCCATGAATATCATCCATTGAAAATCCAACAGACACCACGCCTATAATTTCATTTTCCTGATTACGGATTGGAACTTTGCCACGTAATGAAGGACCTAATGATCCAGTTGCTCTCGAAACATACGATTTCCCTTCTAATAGAACCCCTTCGTTATCTCCACCAACCATTTCTTCTCCGATTTTATCTCGCTTAGGATGTGCATATCGAATCCCCTCTTTGTTTCCAACTACAATAAAATCAGCATCTGTATCAATTCGAATTTTTTCTGCAATTGGTTGAATGATAGAAGCTGGGTTTTCTTTTTGAAAAGCTTCCTTTATTTCAGGTATAGCAGCAACTGTTTTCGCAACATGCAAAGCCCGTTTCCCAATTTGCTCTTCTACCGTTTCAGACAATATGTAATAAAATAAATAACTTGTTAACAGAAGTACGACTAGAATAAGTGTACTAATTGTTAATGTAATTCTCGGTTGTAGTTTTAACTTTTTAAATTTCAAAACCATTCCCCTAACATAATTAAAGATAGAATTTATTGAATTTACAGTCTTTTGTGATTACAATTAATCATAACACGGTTACTCTATATTTCTTTATTTTTATCTTCACAAAAAAAGAAACGAAGTACAATTACTACCTCGTTTCTTAACATTTTTTATTACACTTTAAATTTCCCAATCATCTCTTGTAATTCTTCTGCCATTTGCGATAAATGAACTGCTGCTGCATTGATTTCATCTACCGAAGCTAATTGTTCTTCTGAAGAACCAGCAATATTTTGAACGCTTGCTGCATTTTCTTCAATTGTAGCTGCAATTTCATTAATAGATGCACTAACTTGTTTTGCATCTACTGTCATTTGTTCCGCTACTTCTACCATACTATCAATTTGTACAACTGTATCATCTGTAGACTTCAATATTTCAGCGAAGCTTTGCTTCGTTTCATTTGCAACTACAAGTCCTGATTGTACTTCTGTTCCAACTTGCTTCATAGAGCTTACTGTTTCTTTTATGTCAAATTGTATCTCTTTTACTAGTTTTCCAATTTCCGTAGAAGACTGTCCTGATTGTTCTGCTAACTTTCGCACTTCATCTGCTACAATTGCAAATCCTCTTCCTTGTTCTCCAGCTCTCGCAGCCTCAATTGCAGCATTTAATGCTAATAAATTTGTCTGCTCTGCAATATGTTGAATTACCTCAAGGATTGCTCCAATTTGTTTCGACTTATCATCTAGCAAAACAATAACTTTATCTGATTGTGAAACAGACTCATGGATTAATTGCATTTGATTCACCGTTTGTTCAACTAACTTCCCACCATCTTCAGCCTTTTTCTTCGTATACATAGATGCTGTGGATACTAATGAAGAACTGTCTGCCACACGTTGAATTCCTTCTGTAACTTCTTCTAATAATGTTGCGCCTTCTTCGACTTCTTTCGTTTGTATTTCCGCTCCACTCGACACTTGCTCTATCGCTTGTGTAATTTGTTCCGTTGCTTCACTCGTCTGCTTCATACTAGCTGTTAATTCTTCTGAAGATGCCGCTACATGACCTGCTGAAGTATTTATATTGGAAATGACATTCTGTAATGATGCTGCCATCTCGTTAAAGCTTTCTCCTAGCTGTCCAATTTCATCTTTAGAATGAACTGTAATGGATTCTGTTAAATCGCCTTCACTAATCTTTTTCGACGATATAACAAGTTGTTTTAACGGATTAATAATAGAAGCAATTATGAAATAAATTAAAATCCCGCCAATTATTAATGAAATACCAATAACAGTTATCGTTTTATAGAAAATAGGTTCAGCTGCTTCAATAATTTCTTTTGCAGGCATAATTCCTGCTATTTTCCATCCAGTTTTCTTATTCGTTTTAAAAGTAATATTACGGTCTTCACCCTCTAATGAATAATGAAGATCACCAGATTCCTGTTTATAAAATTCCTTACTAAGTTTCTCTTCTAATTTCTCTCCTGGCTTCATTTTCGGGTGTGCTACTACATTTTTATCTTGATCAAATATTGCTACATACCCTTCCTTACCGATATTAACCATCTTGGAAGTAGTAACAATATCATTAATTATTAAGTCAATCCCAAGAACGCCACTTTTATCCTCATTTTGTTTTGCTATTGTAATAACAATATTTCCTGTCGTTTTTGATTTATATGGGGCTGTAATAATTACTTCTCCACTTTTTTTCACTGCCTCTTTATACCAATCTCTTTCTGTAGGATTATATCCTTCTGGCATTTGAATAGACGGTGATTGAATAAACTGCCCATTGCTGGATCCAGTATAGATGGCTTCCAGTTCTGGATGTAACTTATTATATTCTTCTAGTTTATTTTGGATATTTTGTATTTGATCCGTTTGGTAACTTGATTGTGTAAATAGTTTCGTAAAATAAACTGCATCTACTTTTTTACTATCCAATTCTTTATTAATTACATTATCCAAAATTTTTATATTGTCTTTCGCCGATTGTGAAATCGTTTCATTAAAGTTTGTCTTCGCTTGTTGATAAGACGTCCAACCAATTACAATACTTGGAAGAATTAAAATGATAACAAATGATACAAGTAACTTTGCTTTTAAACTACTACTCCTTAATTTCCCTTGAAACATATTTCTACCCCTCCATACCGTTTTAAATGTAATTGTTTTACATTTAATTTCTTTATATAAATCATACGATTCAAATGTATCAATGCGACTCTCTAGCTCTTTCTCTATTGAAGAGTTGATACATACCTTTTTCATTCTATATAAATTAAATAATTAAAACAATATATAAAAATGTATATTATTCGAAATATTATAATTCACAGAAGAACCTCTAGTATCTCACTTACTAGAGGTTCCTCCCGCTTTACTATTCTTTATCTTTTTCTACTTCTTTTTTCGCATCTTCTACTACAGATACAACAGGTTTATCGTTGGATAATTGTTGTACTGCTCCTTTTCCAGCAAATCCTTCTAATAACTCTTTTAAATCAATGCCAGAAGAAGCTTTTAATGTTTCTTGCATCGTTGCCATTAAATCAGTCGCATAACCTGCAACTTTTCCGGCACCGCTATTTTTACCACCACCACCTGTATCGACAACTGTAATTTTATCAATGTTGCTAAGTGGGCTTGCAACTTCCTTCGCATAACTTGGAAGCATGTTAAGAACCATATCCATAATCGCCGCTTGGCCATATAACTCAAATGCCTCTGCAATTTTTTGTTTCGCTTCCGCTTCTGCTAAACCTTTTAATCTGATAACATCTGCTTCCGCTGTACCTTGTGCTTTTTGTACTTCTGCTTTTGCTTGACCTTGCGCTTTTTCGATTTCCGCCTTCGCTAAACCTTCTACACGAACTTCTTCTGCACGTGCTCTTGCTTCCGCTTCAATTTTATATTGATCTGCATCTGCTTTTTTCATTTGTTTTACTTTTTCCGCTTCTGCTGATTGTTCAACAGCATAGCGATCTGCATCTGCCTTTTTCTTTACTTCTGCATCATATTGCTTTTCACGACGCGCAATCTCTTTTTCTTCTAATTCAATTTGCTTTTCACGCTCAATGATTTTAACGCGCATTTGCTCTTCTGTAACACCTTGTTGCGCTTTTGCTTGTTGTAATTCATAGGAAAGATCTGCATCTGCGCGAGCTTGTTCTTGGTCTCTCTTATAAGATTGTACTTTTAACTCTTTATGTTTTTCAGCTTCAGCGATTTGTGCATCACGTTGATACTCAGCTTCTTTCGCTTCTTTCTCAGCACGAGCTTTTTCAATTCGTGCCTCTTTTTCACGCTCTGCATTTGCAACTGTTGCATCACGCTTAACCATCGCAATTTGTGGCTGACCAAGTGCATCTAAGTAACCGTTCTTATCCATGATTTCTTTAATTGTAAAGGAAACGATGCGAAGTCCCATCTTCTTTAAATCTGTAGAAGCTACTTCATGTACCTTTTGAGCAAATTGCTCTCTATTACTATAGGCATCTTCTACTGTCATAGAAGATAAAATAGCACGTAGATGCCCTTCTAAAACTTCTTTTGCTTCTATTTTCAACTCTTCTGTTTCTTTTCCTAAATATTGTTCAGCTGCTGTAGAAACTTCTTCAATGGTAGATCCTACTTTAATAATAGAAACACCGTTTACTGTAATCGGTACACCTTGTTTCGTATACGTATCACGTGTTCCCACTTCTAATTTGTAGTTTAATAGACTTAAAGGCTCTGCTCTTTGCATAATCGGAACTACGAAAGTACCGCCACCACGAATAATCTTAATCTTCTTTCCATCATCAGTGGTAACTACATTTTTCCCGCCACCAAGCCAGTTTCCAGTAACAATTAATGCTTCATCTGGTCCAACTGTTCGATACTTTGTAATGAATACTAAAATGAGTAGAATTAAAATTGCGAGTAATACTCCACCGATAATTAATGGAATCGTCATGTAAATTCCCCCTTATAATTTTGGTTTCTTTAAAGAATAAGCGATGTTCTGTACAAGCAGAACACCATCTTGGACTCCCTCGATAATAACTTCAGTTCCTTGTGAAATATCTTTCTTTCCAACTGTTTTAGCTAGGATTGCATTGTTTCCAAATTGGGAGGAAATTAATACTTCACCAAACCCTTCTGTAGGAATAGTCGTAATGACCTCTCCCTTACAACCAATAAATTCATCCATACGCTGCACAGTGTTTTGTTCAGCTTCTGCAATCGGCTTTAAAATTAATATTTTCATTATGAAAACACCAATAAAGGATATAGCAAATGCAGACCCGAAAATAAGAATGCTATTAAAGGAAAATAAATATTCTCCTATATAACTAAGTCCACATAACATGGCGAAAAAACTAAGTAATAAAGTAACAACGGATACAGATCCGCCTCCAAAACTAAATATGGATTCAAATATATCTCCAAAAAAGATATAAATAACAGTGAGTATAGTAGCAATAATAAATCCATATAAATAAATTGTTTCAAGTGGATAACCAAACAAAGCCATTTCTTATCCCCCTCTCTTAAACAATCCCTTTTTTGTTATGTGTATGCCCACCTCTTTCAAAGATTATAGTTCTTAATTTTCAGTTATTTACTCTTTAAAGAAAAGCCTGTAAGACAGGCCCCTAAAAAAGAACAGGAGAAACCTATTGTGACAGGCTCCTCCTAGTAAATAACCGATATATTATATATCTATATAATATACTATTTTCCACAAAAAGTAAAGTTAAACATACATTGGAAAAGCACTTATTTTACTGATAATTCGTACGTTCCATCGCCATTATCATATTTATATACATACAAATAATACTTACCTGGTTTTGCATTAAATTTTGCCTCTATATGATTTCCATTAGCTTGACCGTAAGCGGCATAATTTTGCATATCTGATTCATGATGAAGCACCCATGTCATCCCGATTCCATACTCATTTAAAACGGAAATATCGATATTTTTCGTTGATGCTACATTAAATGTATAAACATCGGTGTGATCTCCGCCGATAAGGCTACCTTTTATAGTAGTGTTTAGCCCGATACGATTTGCTTCCTCTGGACGATTATTTGGTTCTAATTCTGTTAAACTTCCATCTTTAATCGTAACAGTGGTTTCGTTTCTGCTCTCTTTACCTTTATCATCTTTTACTCTTAACGCTACTTTATAAATTCCTTCTCTTTCATATGCATGTATTGGATTAACTTCTGCACTTGTGCTGCCATCTCCAAATTCCCATAAATAAGAAACAATTTTTCCATCTTCATCATTTGAGCCATCACTTTTAAATTGAATTCCTTCTTTTACAAGCCCATTATAAGGTCCATTTATATTAACCGTTGGAGCTTTATTTTCTCCATCATCTTTTGCGATACCGTGGAAGACTACATCATATTCAAATTCATTTGAACTATTCACACGATAATTGACGAAGTATGCTGTAACAGTTTTGTAGCCACTCCATTCTTTTTGCGCCAGTTGTTCTAGTGCTTCATTTACTCGTTTACTCATTTCGTTCCAATCTTCAGATTCACCTTTTGTTACACTACCTGTAAATGTGCCTTCTAGTGTAAATGTATTAAAGAATTGGGAGCTATGTTTTGTCATTTTTGCCTCTTTCATTGGCAACGTATCACTAATTTCTTTCTCTACTGCTGTTAACGATTTTGGTGCATGTTCAGCTAAATAATCATCTGCTACTTCCGGTACATTATATTTATCTTGATTATCAATTAGCTGTTGCATATACTCTTGATACTCTTTATTTAGTTTAGAATCTTTACTTAAATTCTCACGATAGGCATCATAATTTTTCACGTCATTTGCACGAATTAAATCTTGAATTTTATCAAATGTTTCAAATTGATGTGTATATAAATAAGATTGCAATGCGAACGAGTAATTATAGAAATCCCAAGAACCATATTTAGCAAATAATGTGCGCTCTGCTGTATAACGGCTTGCAGGATCAGATGATAATCCACTAATGATGCTCTTTCTCGGTACTACATTATTTGTACGAGTAGATCCTGCGAAAAATTCTGCATTTCCTTCTTGGAACCAAGTTAATCTCTCATTTTGATACATATCTCCTCTTCCAAATAAACCTGGCACTTCAAATCTCCCTTGAAGATAATGAGTAAACTCATGACGGAATAACTCTTCTAAACTATAAATACTTTGTTCTGGCGTACGCTCATATGTAAAGAATGTACCTGTTTCTTCTATATAAATGCCACCGTTGTTTGTTTCATATCCATACAGTTGTCTGTTTAACTGATATTCGTCTGGAGTATTATAGATTACTATCGTTAATACGTCGTCTGCATTACCTGGCTCTAATGCCTTGTCATTCCCAATTACACGATGATACTGTGCTTTTACTTCCTTTGCAGCCCAGTATAGTCTCTTAATTTTTTCTTCTGATACTTTATCTCCTGTTTTAAATACGATAGATCCATCGTCGAATGTATACGTTTTTGGTAAGTACTGTTCTTTTCCTTCTTTACGTATCGTCTCTAAATCTACCGTATTACCGCTATAATCTTTTCCGTTATAATTTGTCGTAATTTGTTCTACTGCAACAAAATACGGCTCACTTAAACGCGGGTACATATGCATTGCTTGTGTAACAACCTCTAAACCTTTATTTGGATTACTATGAAACTTCCCTAAACGACTAGCAAAATAAATTCCATTATTAACGAGCCACTTATTTTCTGGTGTTACTTCATTTAAAAGAGCAATACGATTTATTTCATTAATAAATCCATCTATTTTCCCGTACCACATTGTATCTTTTGCTTCTTTACGAGTTTCAAATAAATAAGATTGCATATCATAATCAATACCTTGCATCATATCGTATACAGCTTGTCCTTTCATACGATCGTCTACATACGTATGAAGATTATCATTGTATTGTTTTAAAATATTCGATGCGTATTGAACCGTTTCCACATCACTTGAAGCATTACTAATTAATTTACCGTATGCAGATACGACTGCATCTTGCTCATATGTACCAAGCTTAAAGTTTGGGTTGGCTGCAATTGCTTTTAAAGCAGGTAAACATTTATCCTGGAAGCTTCTCTCATTTAAATCACTTAATTCATTATTGTAAAATGCGAGAT
Source organism: Bacillus sp. AY3-1 (assembly GCF_008368785.1). NCBI lineage: Bacteria > Bacillati > Bacillota > Bacilli > Caryophanales > Bacillaceae > Bacillus > Bacillus sp. AY3-1. The sequence goes on from NZ_QORZ01000006.1 coordinate 18,539, forward strand.
AAAAAGCTGAACGTAACACTTCTGTAAACGTTTGAATTCCTTTTGAATCATCTTTCGTAAACGTACTACCTCGGTGAGCTAATTCATCTATAACTGCTTGCATTTTCCCTTTGTCTTTATAAAAAGCCTTTGCATCTTCATTGAACTGGAATAAGTCTGTAATTTGATTCCATTTAATACTTCCTAGCGTTTCAACCAATTCTTGATTATTCATTTTGTTTAAATCAGCCATTGAATAGCTTTCTTTAATTTGCTTTACTCCTGAGCTCTTCATAATAGATGCTGGTCGCTGTGAAAAGTCTCCTACTTTTAAACGTTCTTGAAACGATAATGTTTCCTCTGCTTTAGAAACATGTCCAATCTCATCTACTGGTTTTTCAATCCCAACTGGTTTCGAATGCAATACATTGTATGGCACCTTTTCTTCTGCTGATACATTCGTTTGAATTGCTCCTAACGATAGCGCCATTGTACTAATACTAAGCATCACTTTATTAATCTTTGATTTCTTGTTCATATCATTGCCCCCTATTTATATATTCCCTTGAAGAATTTAACATAAAATCTGGATACAACAATATAAAATGCAATATTTCATATTATTTCTTCCTATATTTTGTACATATCGTGAACAGGCTTACCTTTATCTAACCTCCAATAATTATGAATCCATAGCGATTAAACTGTCCTTTTACACAAGATAAAAATCGAATTTTTTGACAATTAATCTTTTAATTGTTATAGTTAATATAATTGTTAACTTTATTAAACAAAGGTGGGATTCTATGATAAAAAAAGAAAACAGTGTATTTTATATCTCCATCTTGCTAACAACATTATTCATCATATGGGGAGTTACCCCGGCAAGTTGGATACAAGGCTATGATTTACAAAGTGTTACATCTTCCTTAAACTCATTTATCCTCAATAAATTTGGATGGTTTTACTCTCTACTTATGACCGCAATGATTATTTTAGCCACTTATTTAGCATTTTCTAAGTACGGTTCTATTCGTCTTGGTAAAGATGGAGAAAAACCACAGTATAGTTATCCATCTTGGCTATCCATGTTGTTTGGAGCAGGAATGGGAATTGGCCTCCTCTTTTATGGAATCACTGAACCGATTTCACATTTTACAGATCCATTAACAGGAAAAGCAGGTACAGAGGAAAGCGCCAAACTCGCTATGCAATATTCATTTTTCCACTGGGGACTCTTTCCTTGGTCACTATACGCTATGGTTGCTTTAACAATTGCATATTTCACATTCCGCAAACAAAAAGGTAGCACAATTGGGGCTACAGTTACTCCATTATTTAATCGATCGAAAAATTCTCCTATCGGAAAAACAGTCGATATTTTGGCTGTTTTAGCCACAGTATTCGGTATTGTGCCATCTGTTGGGATTGGTGCTCAACAAATCGCCGGAGGATTAAGCTATTTATTCCCTTCTATTCATAACACTGTACTTACACAGCTCGTACTTATCGCCATCTTCGCTGTTTTATATTTAACAAGTGCACAAACAGGCTTAGATCGTGGGATTAAATATTTGAGTAACTTAAATTTCTCTCTTGCAGGTATATTACTCGTCTCCTTTTTACTTTTAGGACCCACTGTATTTATTATGAAATATTTCACATCTACACTCGGTTCTTATATCGGAGCTTTACCTAGTATGGGATTAAATTTAGGAGCATTTAATGAAAAATCTTCTTCTTGGATTGAAAACTGGACTATTTTCTATTGGGGATGGTGGATCTCTTGGTCTCCATTCGTCGGTACATTCATCGCTCGTATTTCTAAAGGGCGCACAATAAAAGAATTTATTATTGGAGTTGTATTAGTCCCAACTCTTATCTGTACATTTTGGTTTGCAGTATTTGGCGGTACCGCTATCCATATGGAAATGTTCCAATCGATTGGCATAGCTGATGAAATCGCAAAAAATGGTACAGAGATTGGATTATTTGCTGTTATTTCACACCTACCGTTCTCTACATTTTTAACAATTATCGGATTAATTTTAGTAGCCACATTTTTCGTTACTTCTGCTGACTCGGCAACATTTGTTGTTTCAATGCAAACGAGTAACGGAAGCTTATCACCGAAAAATAGTTTAAAACTTATATGGGGATTAACAATCGCCATAATTGCTGCTATTTTATTACAAGCTGGAGGATTAAATGCACTGCAAATAGCAGCTATAATTGCTGCGCTACCATTTTCTATCGTAGTCGTTCTTATGGTCATTTCGCTCTTTAAGGAGCTTCGAAAAGAAGATGTTAATTTACAAGCAAAAGAAGTTCCGCAAAAAATAAAGAAGGTTATGTAACGATTAGCACCTCTCCTAAAGAAGAATTCTGTCCTCCGATTAGTCCTGAATCCATTATTACTGAGGGCTGCAAAATAAATTAAATAAAACCCATTCGTATGAAATATAATTTTCATACGAATGGGTTTTTACTCTATTATATAGTGTTGTAAACATGCCTTCTCCTCAAAACCTACTTTCTTGTACAACTTCATCGCACCATCATTATTCGTATTCAAACATAGTTCTATCTCTCTCATCCCTTGAAAGGAGAAAATATACTGAATTGCCCCTTGTAATAAGCGCTCTCCAACACCTTTTCTTCTACTATTTTCAGTCGTTGCAATAAATTCGATATTCGCTTCTTGAAACTCCGGATTTACTTCAACATATACATAACCTTCTAACTTATCATTCTTCATACTTACAAATAATTTATTCGTATCACTTAAACGTTCGATAATTTCAATTCCTTCATAATATGCATTAGGAAAAACATTATTGTGTAAAGCGATAAACTGCTCAAATACTTTTGGTAAAGCCTCTTCTACATTACATATAACACGTTTTCTTGGAATATTTTTTAAAATGAGAATACTATGTTGATCTTGTTCTTTAGCATGTAAATCCTTCATTAAGCGGGCACAATTATTATTTTCCACATGATAAAAACCATAAAATTTCTCAATATGAAAAGGCATCTTTTCTATAAGTTCCTTCCACATATGTCAAGCAACTTCTTCCCAATTCTCTACAATAATAAACGGCCCCCATATTTCTGCACATTTTTTCACTTCATCCACATCAAATCCTAATACACCTATTATTTTATTATTTTCATAAGTAACAACAAAAGATTGTTCCCATCCTATATCAGAAAAATCATGGATAATTGTCTGTAATAACTCCTCTTTCTCGTCTCCACAATAACCAACATAATGAGTAGCATCTTTATTCATACTTGCAATAAATGATGCCACCTCTTCAGTTTTCAAAATAGAACTGACATGCATAACCTCTCCTCCTTCTCTAATATATTTACACCTTTTACATTTATATCCTTCTAAAAAAAGACATCATCATAAGCATATTTCAAAATGAAATCGCCATGATAATGTCTTCTCAAAAACTCACATAATCGTTTTACATTATAATAAGATAAAACGTTTTTATTTCTTAAATAATCTCTTTCTAAATACAAACATACTCAGTGCTGAAAGAACTAATGCTACACCCGAAAGTAACGTTGATGTATTCGCTTGTCCACCTGTTGCTCCTAGCGATTTCTTACTTTCTTCTTCTTTATTAACAACTGGTTTATTTTCTTTCATGCTTTGATTCTCTACTACTTTTTCTTTCACAACTTGATTATTCACGCTTTGTTCTTGAACTGGTGCCGATTGATTGATTTCTTCTTTCGATTCTTCAACTTCTTTTGTTGGCTCTTTTTCTTCTTCTTTCGATCCTTCAACTCCTGTTGTTGGTTCTTTTACCTCTTCTTTCGATCCTTTAACTTCTTTTGCTGGCTCTTTTTCTTCTTCTT